>NC_010337.2:2330000-2342500 GCF_000019165.1 Heliomicrobium modesticaldum Ice1 | reverse complement strand
TGCTCCATTTGCAACAAGGCTGCCTTCATCGATTTCAGGTGACATTCTTTTCGTCGCTGGGCCGCAAGACCGGCAGCGCCCACCTCCATGATTTTACGCACCTCTAGGATCTGCCGCGGCAGATCCTTCTCTACAAGCAGCAGCATAGCCAATGGTTCGATTACGCCATTTTCGGAGGGTTGGCGGATGAAGGCGCCGTCGCCCGGCTTGATATCGACGATGCCCATGGCCTCCAAGGCACTCAGCGCCTCCCGGACGGCCGCCCGGCTGACTTTTAAATTCTCTGCCAATTCCCGCTCCGATAACAAGCGGTCGCCTGCCTTCAGGTTTCCGCTTTTTACCAATTCTTTGATTTGTACGACAATTTCTTCATATATCTTTTTCGTGCGGATTGGACGCAATTCCATGTTAACACTCCCTTTCCTTCGTGACAAAAACTTTCTTCATCACAGAGAGAAATCCTCCTAGAGGTATGACCATCGGACCAATTTTTGAGGAGAAAAGATTATTTTTTTGGTTCAATTTTATCTCTGGGCATACTGATCAGAGTGCGATGATTCGAGGTCCTTTTCATCGTTCAGATCGCCTTCCCCCACTTCCACCGCAGCTTCCCCACCCCAATACTGAGAAAGTCCGCTGTAACGAAAAGCGTCCTGTTCATTTGTGACCGCAAAAGCGAGCGCATCAGCCATGCCGATCAGGATAGCCTTTTCACGAGCTCGTGTCACCGCCGTGTAAACCAGGTTGCGCCGCAGCATCCTCCGATGTTGAAGGGTCATCGGCATGACCACAACGGGGTATTCACTCCCCTGCGCTTTATGTACCGTGGTGGCATAAGCGAGCATCAATTGATCCCACTCGGACCGCCCGTAGGATACAAGTCCCTCGTCGAAACGCACGACGATGGTATCCTCGTCAGTCTCTTCCTCCCCGCTTAGCAGTATGTCCTCAATAAAACCGAGATCGCCATTAAATACATCTTTTTCATAGTTATTTTTCAGTTGCATCACCTTGTCGCCGGTGCGAAAGACATGGTCTCCGGCTTTAACCTCTCTCTTACCTGTGTTCATAGGATTCAATTGCTCCTGCAGCAACTTGTTGAGGTTCCAAACACCAACCTCAGTGAAACGCATCGGAGAGAGCACCTGTACATCGGCAAGGCCGTAACCGGCCCGTTTAATGGCGCGGTTCACCGTCTGCAACAGCGCGTCCAATATCTCAGCACTGCTGTTGCGCCGTAGAAAGAGGAAGTCCTTGCGACCGGACAGATCAGGAAGGATGCCTGATCGGATCCGGTGAGACTCCGTCACGATCGCCGATGTCTCGGCTTGGCGAAAAATATGATTCAAGCGAAGGATGGCCCCGACATCATGCTCAATGATGTCCCGCAGGACCTGGCCCGGTCCAACAGAAGGGAGTTGATCCCGGTCGCCGACGAGCACCAGCCGGGCGCCTTTTTTCAGCGCTCGGAGCAGGCCTGCCATCAAGGGAATGTCAACCATGGAAACCTCGTCGACGATGACGACATCCGCCTCCAGCGGTTCTACATCCCAGAAGGGATCCGTCTTACCGCCGCGCAAACCAAGCGCCTTATGGACAGTGAAGGCCGGTTGCCCCGTCGTCTCGGCGAGGCGCTTGGCTGCCCTGCCTGTCGGCGCGCAAAGAACAATGTCCGCATTCGGCCGGGCGCGGTTAACAAGGGCGATCAGCCCTCGAATAATCGTCGTCTTCCCTGTTCCCGGACCACCGGTGATCACCGTCAGCCCATGATTAGCCACACCAAAGAAAGCAGCCTTCTGCCTCTCGGCATAACGGATGCCGAAATCCTCCTCCATCGTGGCGATCACCGACTCCACATCGACAGGCCAAGGCTCGCCTTCTTCCGACAACCGGCGCAATACCCGGGCAACAACACGCTCAGCGCGGTACAATTCAGGCAGGTAACAACCATCACCGAACAAGCGGATCACCTGCGCCTCTGCAGCTTCTGCCACCTGCTCATGTAGGTTCTTTTCCTCGGGCGCCTCGGGATATAGCTCCGACCGGGCAAGGATATTTCCCGTCTGGGCCAGCAGTTCCGACGCCGGCAAATAGACATGACCCTCATCGCGAGCAAGATAGAGACAGTAGACGAGGGCAGCCTGCAATCGTTTCGGTTCATCTCCACGGAATCCCAACCGGTGGGCGATGCGGTCACATTGGTCAAAGGTCACGCGCAGATCTATAGCCAGCCGATAGGGATTCGCCTCGATCACCTCCAGGCTGTCCCGGCCGTAGCGCCGAAATATACGATACACCAGATCGCCGTCGATGCCATAACTGTTTAATGACGTCATCAGGTTTTCCCCAAAAGCGAACTCCCGGTAGGACTCCAAAATAGTCGTCGCTTTATCCGAAGATAGCCCTTCCATATCGAGAAGCCGCTGCGGCTCTTCCCGCAGCACCGTCAGCACGTCGGCGCCGAAGGCGCAAACCAGCTTCTTTGCTGTTTTGCGTCCGATCCCCTTGATCAGCCCGCTCGATAAAAACTTTTCCATCGCTTTGGGGGTCGAAGGCGGCAACATGCGGCAACGGGCAAAGCGAAACTGCCGGCCGAAACGGGGATGCTCCACCCACTCGCCTTCCAAGGCATAGGATAAGCCCGTCTCAGCCGAGAGCAGCGGTCCCACAGCCGTCATCCGCTGGGAATCAACCTTAAATACAGCCACTGTATACGCTTCCTGCTGAAAGAGGATGCGAATGAGTTCTCCCGTCAATTGTTCCAATAAAAACCCGCCTTATCGTACATCGGGATGCAACGCTGGATATTTGTCAACCCCAACATATATGTCCGTTGACAATCATCCGGGGCGCGATTACAATCAGGATCGGAGTCACGTCCAAGTATACGCAGAAAGGAGTGGGTGACATGAACACCCGTGACATGACCCTATCGGCCCTCATTGCAGCCATAATCTTTATTTCGGCTCAACTTTCCTTTCCCCTGCCATTCAGCCCCGTTCCGATCACATTGCAGGTTTTCGCCGTCCTGCTCTTCCCCCTGATCCTGCCTTTGCACATCGCCCTTACCGGCATCGCCGTCTACCTCTTCCTCGGCGCCGTTGGCATCCCTGTTTTCGCCCAGTTCGGCGGCGGTATCGGCGTCCTACTGGGCCCCAAGGGCGGCTACCTGCTCGGCTTCCTGCTCTCCACTATCGCCTGCGGTCTCCTCAGCCGGCAATGGCCAAAGGCCGGCCTAATTCGGAACATCCTTATCGGCGCCGTGGGGCTGACCATCATCTACACCACCGGTGTTCTCGGCTTGGCCAAAGCCCTCTCTGTCCCCCTCGACAAAGCGCTCACCATGGGTCTGTACCCCTTCCTGCCTGGAGATCTGGTCAAACTGACTGCCGCTTCCGTCGTTGCCCTTTCCGTCGACAAACGGATCAACCACCAGTTCGTCTAAACAACCTTTTGTCCTTTCGGAGTATTTCCAAGTCAAATATTTTGTAGCGCAAACAGAAACACCGGGGGCAGATGTCTCTGCCTCCCCGGTGTTTCTTCGTCTATTTTAGAAGCTATAAGTCAGCCTACGCAGGAGTACCTTACTCGCCTTCTCTTGAAAGGGTGTCGAAGAAATATTTCACGAATCCGGCCGTTGTCCGCTGAGCTAAGGGCAACAAGACCATCATGGCCTGATGGATAGATGCCGTATTCCGTCCAGACACTGCTGTAAAGTGATCATAGGCGACACGTGCGTTTTCATCCACCCATTCAGCCGGTTTTTTATGATCAGCATAATCTCCGCCAAAGGCGACAGCATAGTCATAGCGCTTTTCCTCGGCAAAGGATTCAAACTCGCGGTGACCGGAAAAAATGGCGCCAACAGCATGATGGGGCACACAAAGGTCCTGCACAAAGTGACAGGCGGCGCCGAGAAAAAACATCGCCCTGGCTTCTTTCTTCTCTTGATACAACTTGACGGCTCGCCGAAAGTACCGTTCGATCTCCGTGACGGCGCTTGGACCGCCGAACAAACCCTTTTTTGAGACGGGATTATAGTAATGGGCCACATTACGCCAGCTCTGGTCGACAAAAGCGACGCCTTCAATCATTTGGGACTGATAATAGGCTACTTGCCGAGCCTCAGCCTCAAAGCCGTCGTTTCTTAAGATTTCTTTCGCTTGGTTGATACAAAAATCATGGGTAACCGCCGCGAGACCGCCCACCCTATCTTGGACGGGTGAAGCGGAAACAAGCAACCAACGCGCCGCTATTTGGATCGGAGGATCGCCTATCAAAAATCGCAAGCCGCACACCTTCCCCCTTCAGCACTTGGAGCCCTCTCTCATGCTAACAATCGCTCATTAACACAAAATAAACCCAGAGTAAAGAAACAGTTAAACAGAGAAAAGAAAAAGCCCGATCCGTTTCGGGCTGTCTATTCGGGGGGGGGGAAGCCCCCTGGGGAAGGGGCTTCCAGAGGAGAAACATAGGGGAACTAAAGGGGGTAATCCCCTACAAGCCTAGTTATGTCCAAAAATGAAAGACCTTATTCCAAGATTACTTCAAAACTGAACAACAAAATCGTGTAGGTAAAGGGGAAGGCGCCCCGGATCGCTCGGAGCGCCTTCTCGACATCTTTTTCGGTTCCTTCGCTCGACGCTGCAGTGCAACATGATTACGGTCGCCTACGGCAATGTCTGATTACATCGCTTCCTTATAGTCGTGGCTTAACTTGCCATTTTTAATGTCTATGTGCACCTGATTGTACTGTTCAATGGTGCCGATGTCCTTCCAGTACCCTTTCGCCTGTACGCCGTAGAGGGGTAAGTTTTCGGACATCAATCTGGGAAAGAGTTGTTTCGAGAAATCATAAAAACCGTCGGGAATATATGTAAATACGTCTGGCTCAATCACGTAAATTCCCGCATTAATCGTGTTTGTAAAGACCTGTTCCGGTTTCGGTTTCTCGATGAACCGACGTATGCGTCCATCCTCATCAGTGATCACGATGCCAAACTGCGTGGGGTCCTCCACCCAAGTCAAGGCCATCGTCACCATCGCTTGCTTCTTCTGGTGAAAATTGATGATTTTCCCTAGGTGTATATCCGTTATGCCATCACCACTGATCGCCAAAAACGTCTCGTCTAGAAACTCCTGCGCCTGTTTTACCGAACCTGCCGTCCCCAGCGGTTCCTTTTCAATGAAATACTCGAAACGAACTCCAAAACGGGAACCATCACCAAAATAATTCATGATCATCTTAGGATGGTAACAAAGGGTGACGGCGATGTCAGTAATGCCATGGCGCTTCAAGAGCATCACGGCATACTCCATCGCAGGACGTCCATGAATGGGAACCATCGGTTTCGGCATGTTGTCTGTCAATGGACGCAAACGTGTTCCCAGTCCTCCGGCCATGATCACGGCTTTCATAAGGAAATACACTCCCTTTCAATCCCAGAAGCCAAAACTACCCTTTTTATATATTCTATGGAACTCGGAATTATTCGCCTCCTTTCGCATCAACAAACAATTGATCTTGCAACCGTTATCCAGATTGCAGGGACCTGCTCTTATTATACTAGTTCCCTCTTGGAGCTTCCAGACCTGCCCTCATTTTACCATCTTTTTTTAAATTATATTGTAATTTTTTTGTTACCTTAGGTTATCATGCTCAGCCTATGCGCTCACCCTGTCAAAAACCGAATGTGCCCTGGCGGGACAACGATTAATTTGGATACTTCTTTTTCAACGAAACGGGGGAAACTAGCCTTTAGAACAGGCTTTAAACTTTATGCAGCGAGGGCCACTCAAGGCCTTGCTGAATCGACAAGGGGGATGATTGTGAGAAGCATCTGGAAAGGCGCGATCAGCTTTGGTCTGGTGCACATCCCGATCAAGCTTTTCGCAGCTACTGAAGAAAAGGACGTGCGCTTTCACCTCCTCCATAAAGAGTGCCACAACCCCATCCAGTATCAAAAACGCTGTCCCTATTGTGACCGCGAGGTGACACCCGAAGAGATCGTCAAGGGCTTTGAATACGACAAGGGCCGCTATGTCATCATCACCCAAGAAGAACTAGAAGGACTTGCTCCTGAAGGCAGCCGATCCATCGATATCCAGTCCTTTGTCGCCTTGAAAGAGATCGATCCGATTTTCTTCGTGAAAACCTATTACCTTTCACCGGATCAGCATGGACAGAAAGCCTATGCCTTGTTGCGCAATGCCCTCAGGGAGACTGACCGCCTAGCCCTTGCGCGGGTGATCCTACGCACCAAGGAAGCTCTTGTGGCCCTGCGCGTCTACGGCAAGGGACTGGCCATGCATACCATGCTCTATCCGGAGGAGATCCGGTCCATGGAACCCTTAGGCGATCTGGGCGAGAGCATTGAGGTATCGGCAAAGGAACAGACAATGGCGGTCCAACTGATCGAGAGCCTCACAGAGCCTTTTGACCCCGTCAAATGGCAGAGCGAACAGCGCGAACGAATTCGCCATTTTATCAACGCCAAGGTCCAAGGCCAGGCCATTGTAGAAGCGCCCCAGACGCCGACAGTCGGCAAAGTGATCGATTTGATGGAGGCGCTCAAGGCGAGCATTCAACAGGTGAAAACCCAGCAAAAGAAAGAAGCAGCGCCCAAAAAAGAGCGCCGCCGTAAAACCTCATGACGCCGAAGCGGACAGCGGCAACGTCTGACCCTTCGTTCCCCGCGAAGAAATCCACTATTCAGCAGCTCTTGCCGATGGAGCCTCTTCCCCACCCGAAACCCTTCGATCACCCTGACTATCTTTTCCAAGTGAAATGGGACGGCATCCGAGCACTGGCCTTTGTTGACGACGACGGCGTGAAGCTGCAAAACCGCAAAGGGCGGGATATTACCAGCACCTACGTCGATGTGGCGGCGCAGCCCATCCTGCAACGAGGATGCAGTGGGATAGTCGACGGCGAACTGGTGGTGTTGGATGCGGCAGGGAAACCAAGCTTTCCCCTGGTTCTTCGCCGGGAACAAGCGCGCACGGAAGCCACCATCAGACGCCGTGCCAAGCAATAGCCAGCCCATTTTATGGCTTTCGATCTTCTTGAACTGAACAGCAAGACGCTTTTCGAAACGCCGCTAAAGGAAAGGCTGGACATGTTGGGAGAACACCTTGTCGTCAGCGATCGCGTCGTTTTCACGGACTCTCATGAGGAAGAGGGCATCGCCTTTTTCCAAGGCATAGCAGCGCTCGGATTGGAAGGCATGGTTGCAAAAGACAAGAACAGCCCCTATGTTCCCGGGAAGAAACACAGCGCCTGGAAAAAGGTCAAGAACTTTCGCGAGATCAGCTGTCCGGTCATCGGTTACACGCAAACCCAGCCGGGCCGCGTGGCGTCGCTCGTCCTTGGCGCTCCAGGCGAGGATGCGCCCCTTTATATCGGTCGGGTGAGTTCAGGCCTGACGGCCAAGGAGGCAGAACAATGGCACCAACGGCTGTTCCCCCAACGCTACGAGGAGGAGAACAAGGCAGGTTCGGCAGGAGTTATTCCGGTGAACAAGGTTTTCCGGGAGAAAAAGGGATACACCCCGGTGTATCCCAACCATTTCGTTCGCGTCCGCTACCTCGAGTGGACACCGGACCTGCAGCTGCGCCATCCCTCCTACCTCGGCGAAGCAGAAAGTTCGAGGTGACTCTCCATGGCAAAACGCTGCTGCTGAGCAATGTGGAGAAGTTGTTCTGGCCCCGGGAAGGGTACACGAAGGGCGACCTGATCGAATACTACCTTAAGATCGCCCCCCTACCTCTTGCCCCACCTCAAAGGTTATCCACTAGTGCTGGTCCGTTATCCCGACGGGATCGATGGAAAGTTCTTTTACCAAAAAGAAGCGCCCCCCTCCCGTCCCGACTGGCTGCCCACCGTAGAGGTGGCTTCAAAGGGAAAAAGAAAAAGCATCCGCTACTGTCTGGTAGAGGATGCTGCGGATCTTTTGTTTCTGATCAACCTCGGCTGCATCGAGATTCATCCCTGGCTGTCGAAGACGGATGCCCTAGATCATCCGACCTCAATGGTCTTTGACCTCGATCCTCATGAAAGCCAGTCCTTCCAGACGGTGGTAGAGGTGGCGCTGCTCCTGAAAAGTGTCCTCGATACCTTCGGGCTGACCGCTTATCCGAAAACGTCGGGCGCATCGGGGATGCATATTTATGTGCCTGTCGGCGACGGTTACGATTATCAGACCGTTCGGAAATGCGCCGTCACCATCGCCAAGTTCATTGAAGCTGTCGACCCACGTGTGACACTGGTTCGCCCCATCCGTGATCGAGGAAACCGTCTCTACCTGGACTGCTGGCAGATCGGTCGAGGAAAGACGGTGGCCGGCGTATACAGCCTACGCCCCGTGCCGGGCGCACCTGTATCCACTCCCTTGCTCTGGTCCGAGGTTAACAGGGCATTGCAACCGAAGGCTTTCACCATGCAAACGATTTTTGAACGGCTCCATCGAATGGGGGACCTCTTCCGGCCAGTTCTGGAACAGAAAAATGACCTGGCCCCGCTGACAAAACATTAAATCAATGTAGCACGACAAAACATCAAATTGGACAAAATCATAAAAAATAAAACACCATTTCTTTTATTGGAAATGGTGTTGCTTTTCTATGGTGCGAGAGGGGGGACTTGAACCCCCACGGTTGCCCACACGCCCCTCAAACGTGCGCGTCTGCCAGTTCCGCCACTCTCGCATAATCCATGGAGCCACCGACCGGGATTGAACCGGTGACCTTATCCTTACCAAGGATACGCTCTACCGACTGAGCTACGGCGGCACGATGGTGATCCATGCTGGACTCGAACCAGCGACACCCTGATTAAAAGTCAGGTGCTCTACCAACTGAGCTAATGGATCAATGACTAAGTCAAAGAAGCACGGTTACTTTTTCGTCGCTAGGACGATAAAAATCGCTTGCTCCTTCAAAACTGGACAGAGGATTGTTTTTCGCGCAAAAGGTCAAGTCCTCGACCGATTCGTACCCGTCGACTGAACGCCTCGCGGCGCGTACATCTCGGGCCGATCTACCAGGTCATCCTCCTGGGGTCTTACCTCTTTCGAGTGGGAAGTCTCATCTTTGGGTCGGTTTCGCGCTTAGATGCTTTCAGCGCTTATCCGCTCCCGACATAGCTACCCAGCGCTGCCGTTGGCACGACAACTGGGACACCAGCGGTCGGTCCACCCCGGTCCTCTCGTACTAGGGGCAGCTCCCGTCAAACTTCCTCCGCCTGCGATGGATAGGGACCGAACTGTCTCACGACGTTCTGAACCCAGCTCACGTACCGCTTTAATGGGCGAACAGCCCAACCCTTGGGACCTACTTCAGCCCCAGGATGCGATGAGCCGACATCGAGGTGCCAAACCTCCCCGTCGATGTGGACTCTTGGGGGAGATAAGCCTGTTATCCCCGAGGTAGCTTTTATCCGTTGAGCGACGGCATTTCCACTCACATACCGCCGGATCACTAAGCCCGACTTTCGTCCCTGCTCGACTTGTCTGTCTCGCAGTCAAGCTCCCTTATGCCTTTGCACTCTTTAGACTGATTTCCAACCAGTCTGAGGGAACCTTTGGGCGCCTCCGTTACCTTTTAGGAGGCGACCGCCCCAGTCAAACTGCCCACCTGACACGGTCCCTGCGCCCGCTTCAGGGCGCCAGGTTAGAACTTCAGTGCATTCAGAGTGGTATCCCACCGTCGACTCCACCAAACCTGGCGGCCTGGCTTCCACGTCTCCCACCTATCCTGTACAAAACACACCAAAATCCAATGTCAGGCTACAGTAAAGCTCTACGGGGTCTTTCTGTCCTATCGCAGGTAACCCGCTTCTTCACGGGTAGATCAATTTCGCCGAGTCCCTCGTTGAGACAGTGCCCAGATCGTTACGCCTTTCGTGCGGGTCGGAACTTACCCGACAAGGAATTTCGCTACCTTAGGACCGTTATAGTTACGGCCGCCGTTTACTGGGGCTTCGGTTCAAAGCGTTAACCTCTCCCCTTAACCTTCCAGCACCGGGCAGGCGTCAGCCCCTATACGTCACCTTGCGGTTTGGCAGGGACCTGTGTTTTTGCTAAACAGTCGCCTGGGCCTCTTCACTGCGACTCCCTCGATGCTATGATGTCATAGCTCGCCGGAGTACCCCTTCTCCCGAAGTTACGGGGTCATTTTGCCGAGTTCCTTAACGAGGGTTTGCTCGCGCGCCTGAGGATTCTCTCCTCGCCTACCTGTGTCGGTTTGCGGTACGGGCACGTTACATCTCCCTAGAGGCTTTTCTTGGCAGTCTGGAATCAGTGACTTCGCTACTAAGGTTCGCTCCCCATCAGACCTTCGCGTTGATGAGCGACGGATTTGCCTATCGCTCCGCTACCGTCTTTGGCCATGCTCGACCGGCGGCATGGTTCACCTATCCTCCTGCGTCCCCCCATCGGTCAAACGATCCAACGTGGTACAGGAATCTCCACCTGTTGTCCATCACCTACGCCTTTCGGCCTCGGCTTAGGTCCCGACTTACCCTGGGCGGACGAGCCTTCCCCAGGAAACCTTAGGCTTGCGGCGGGCAGGATTCTCACCTGCCTTTTCGCGTACTCATACCGGCATTCTCACTTCCTTGCGCTCCACCCAGCCTTCCGGCTGAACTTCTACGCCCAAGGAACGCTCCCCTACCCAAGACCTTAGTCTTGCCGAAGCTTCGGCGGCCTGTTTAGCCCCGTGTCATTTTCCGCGCAGCGTCACTCGACCAGTGAGCTATTACGCACTCTTTCAATGATGGCTGCTTCTAAGCCAACATCCTGGTTGTCTGGGCAACGCCACATCGTTTTCCACTTAACAGGCACTTGGGGGCCTTAGCTGTCGGTCTGGGCTGTTTCCCTCTTGACGACGGATCTTAGCACTCGCCGTCTGACTCCCGGGCATAAATGCGGGCATTCTGAGTTTGACAGGGTTCGGTAACCGGTGAAGGCCCCTAGCCCTATCAGCGCTTTACCTCCCGCATTCTAATCCCGAGGCTAGCCCTAAAGCTATTTCGGGGAGAACCAGCTATCTCCGGGTTCGATTGGAATTTCTCCCCTACCCACACCTCATCCGCCGACTTTTCAACGTCGGTCGGTTCGGGCCTCCACGAAGTTTTACCTCCGCTTCACCCTGGACATGGGTAGATCACCCGGTTTCGGGTCTGCAGCCACGAACTATGCGCCCTGTTCAGACTCGCTTTCGCTTCGGCTTCGGCTTTTTGCCTTAACCTTGCTCGTGACCGCAACTCGCCGGTTCATTCTACAAAAGGCACGCCATCACGGTTAAACCGCTCTGACTGCTTGTAAGCATACGGTTTCAGGTTCTCTTTCACTCCCCTTCCGGGGTGCTTTTCACCTTTCCCTCACGGTACTTGTGCACTATCGGTCGCTGAGGAGTATTTAGCCTTGGAGGGTGGTCCCCCCGGATTCCCACGGGATTTCACGTGCCCCCGCGGTACTTGGGATCCCTTCTATCCGTCTCGCCTTTTCGCCTACAGGGGTGTTACCTGCTGTGCCGGGCCTTTCCAGACCGCTTCGACTAAGACAATTGGGACATGGTGAAGGTCCCGCAACCCCGCCTCCGAAGAGGCGGTTTAGGCTCTTCCCCTTTCGCTCGCCGCTACTGAGGGAATCTCGGTTGATTTCTTTTCCTCCGGGTACTGAGATGTTTCAGTTCCCCGGGTTGGCCTCCCACGCCTATCGATTCAGCGTGGGATACTTGGATATGACTCCAAGTGGGTTGCCCCATTCGGGTATCCACGGATCGAGGCCTGCTTGCGGCTCCCCGTGGCTTTTCGCAGCTGTCCGCGCCCTTCTTCGCCTCTCAGCGCCTAGGCATCCGCCGTATGCCCTTACTAACTTGACCTTATAATCGATTATTGTCGTTGCAACCTGTCTGTCGTGTCGCCGAACTTATCTTTTCACTGACGCGTCAACGATGCCTGGCATCGTCGACCCATCATCGAATCGATAAGGTTCGTTCAGCGCTACTGACAGGCGCTTCGACCATAACCGCTTGCGCTTTACTATCCTCTGTGCAGTTTTCAAGGAGCAAAGGGCGACCGCCTTGCAGCGGTCCTGCCGGTTTCCCGGCTGATCCGGCAACGTCCTACTCTCCCGGGGACCACCGTCCCAAGTACCATCGGCGCTGGAGAGCTTAACTGCCGTGTTCGGGATGGGAACGGGTGTGACCTCTCCGCCATTGTCACCGGATCATCTTTAGTTGTGAGGAACGACCGTCACGAACATTTCCGACCATCGCCGCTTGCTGCGGCGTACCGTCGTCTGTCCGCTCACCAGAATTCAGAGTCTATCACACCGGCTAATTGAAATCAACCAGAGTCTTTTTCCTCTGAAACCGGTGACCCGGTCCCTCAAAATCAAACAGTTGCTTTCATGCGTGCTTTTTAGTCCGCGCGGACCTTTCCTGGTTCGCCCTGCTCTTGACGAGCCAAGCTGCTGCCAGGAGGTATCCGCCGGCTC
>NC_010337.2:2282500-2327500 GCF_000019165.1 Heliomicrobium modesticaldum Ice1 | reverse complement strand
GTAGGAGTTGACGGTGGGGTTGGTGATGGCAGCAAAGGAACGGACGTTTTTCAGCAGACCACCGATGTAGTACTTGGCCGTTTCGCTCAGTTGATCCGGGGTGGTCGGATCATAGAAAGCGTTCTTACCGTCTTTGAAGAGAGACATGTTGGTGTGCATGCCGGAGCCGTTGATGCCAAAGATCGGCTTGGGCATGAAGGTGGCATGGAGACCATGGCGCTGGGCGATGGTCCGGACGACAAACTTGAAGGTGACGATCTTGTCAGCCACATCCAGGGCGTCAGAGTATTTGAAGTCGATCTCATGCTGACCAGCAGCCACTTCGTGGTGAGACGCTTCGATTTCGAAGCCCATTTGCTCCAAAGTCAGAACCATGTCGCGGCGGGCGTTTTCGCCGAGATCAATAGGAGTCATGTCGAAGTAACCGGCTTTGTCATGGGTGATGGTGGTAGGTTTGCCTTCGGCGTCGGTCAGGAAGAGGAAGAATTCTAATTCGGGACCGACATTCATGGTGTATCCCATTTCGGCGGCTTCGGCCAAAACGGACTTCAGCACGTTCCGGGGGTCGCCGGCGAAGGGGGTGCCATCGGGATTGTAAACGTCACAGATCAAACGGGCGACAGCGCCGTCTTGGGGACGCCAAGGGAAAATGACGAAAGTATTCGGATCAGGACGGAGGTACATGTCCGACTCTTCGATGCGGACAAAGCCGTCGATAGAGGAACCGTCAAACATCATTTCGCCATCAAGAGCTTTTTGCAGTTGATCGACAGGGATCGCTACGTTCTTCAGGACACCGAGGATATCGGTGAACTGAAGGCGGATGAATTTGACGTCAAATTCGCGGGCCATGCGAAGGACGTCTTCTTTGGTATAGCCCATGTTTCTTACCTCCTCACATAAGTATGGGCAAATAAAAAACGCTTTCATTCATCTTGACAGATGTCAAGATGAGAAAGCGTCGTTGCCCAGTTGTCACTCCGTTGTGACATTTTCGATTTCGTCTACATTATAAGCAAGAATCGACGGGGAGGCAAGTAGTTTGCCGCAAAAAATTATCCTGTTTTTTGGCGGCCCTCTTTCTGACCAAATTTTTCTACAATAAAGCGCGGCGCGTCGCCCTTGCGTATGATGTTACCATGTTCCGTGAAAAATAGGGGTGAGTAAACGCTTCTTTCTCCATACTCGCTCAAGAGCATCTGGACCGCTCTTTCCTGCATTTTCCCGACGGGAATGGTCAAGTACAGGGAGCCCTGGAAATGAATCAGGTTGCCCTCTCCTAGATCGTTGTCGGCAAGGCGCCGGCAGGCAGAGAGCAGATCTTCAAAGCTACGGAATACATAAGCCACTTCCGTCGCTTTGGTTGAAGCGCCTTCGTTTTCCTCCCTTTGGATCGGCGCCGGTTCAATCGTCGGACAGGTGGCGATGACCGGTTTGTGCAAGGTCAAAATGACGGCGACACCTTCCGTCACCAGTCCGATCGCCTCCACAGACACAGACCCTGCAGGCATTTGGAGGACACCGTTGTCTACAGCTTCCCGGAGCGCCCCGGAGAGAAACTTCTGTGCATTGGGGTTGTATTGCCAGAGGTCGCGAATATTTATCTCCCGTTGTGACAAATCCTCTGAAGAAACCAACACCTGAATGCGACCTTCGCCAAGCGTTTCAATCCGCATTGCCAACCAACCCCCTCATACTTCTTGACACCATTCGTTTATCGAAAATTTTTTCTCGTTCAACCAGATATATGCTCGTTCACTACTTGAATTGTACTTGTGGCCTATTATAAACGATTCTCTGCCGACGGAAAAGGTCTTTTTCTGAATATTTATTATGTTCTGAAGTTGTTTTCTTGTCCCTCTTTCTATTGTCTAAGCACACGTTCAAGGAAAGAAAGGAAGCCGCCCATGTCTGACGAGATAGGCAAAATCTTCATAACAGAGATCCGGGAAAAAAAAGCAGCAGCGACAGGCATCCATCATAAAAAAGGGCGACGGGGACAGGTCGGCACCATGATCACGCCGTCCGACCTGTCTGGGAAGGAGTATCGTTCTCCCGGGAGCATCGAAAAATATCACTTAGACGATTTGATTTCCCGGCTACAATCTTCCCCCGTATTAAAAGAAATGATCCTTCGTCGCATGGACGAACAGTATCAGCAGTACCGACAGGCGACGGAAGAGACGCTGAACGCGATCACTTCCATCCTCATCGAAGCCCTCGATCGGTTCGAAGGAGAAGCGGGGGAACTGCGGCGGCGGATTCAACGTCTGGAGTCAGAACATGCCGAAACACCATCGACTGGGGACATCAGCACCGAGCCTACCCCCCTTAGATGGACGCCAGGGAAGCGCATCCGTTGGGGAAGCACACCTGAAGAGATCAAGTCTTCTGTATTTCAGCAATTACAGCGCTTGCAGGAGATGGGCAGTCCGATCTGCGTGGAAACGATCAAGAATAAAGTACCCGGCATGCTGCGCTGGTTGTATGGGGATAAAGCGGTGTTCAACGGATTAAAAGGTTTGCAGCAGGAATATCGCCTCTATTACGAAAGCCATGGGGCGATGCGGATCCCTGTTCGGGATAGACTTTCGCCGGAACCATCTCCACTGGAAATGCAGCAGATGAACGAACCGCAAGTGGTGGACCAGACCCCACCGAACTGAACGGTTTGAGACAAAAAAAGAGGGGGACGCCGTGTTCGAGGTGTCTCCCTCCTTTTTTCAATTCTGACCGAAGGTCACTCGCTCTAGGCCTGAAAAGGCTGTCGCTTCGATTCTATGGAGCGGTGGATCATCATAGCTGCCTTTACCCCTTCGGAAATGGCGAAGACGAGCATCTGGGTCGTGTTGATCACGTCCCCGACGGCATAGATATGGGGAACCGCCGTTTCCATGAACTCATTGACGACGATGTGGCCTGTTTCGTTTACCGCCACATTCAGTTCTTGGGCGAGCTTGCTGTTGCCCTGCGTACCATAGGTGGAGAGGGCTACGTCCGCGTCGCGTACCGAACCGTCTTGAAAGGAAAGAGCCTTCAACTTCCCCTTCCCCCCCGGCGTTCCCTGGAAGCGTTCCACCGGCGTCTCAATCACGTCGATCTTGTATTCCTTGAGGAGATCGCCATACTCTTCACGCCCTTCCAGCGGGTGTCCGTTGGTAGCGATGAAGACATGGTGGGTGTAATCGAGCAAGGCGAAGGCGCTACGGATAGTCCCGCTGCTATGTCCCAGCACAGCCGCCTTCTGACCGATGAACTCAAAGCCGTTACAGTCGAGACAATAATAGAGGGAACGACCGGCGAACTCGTAGCGATTGGGGATCTCCGGCTGATTGTCGGTCAACCCCGTAGCGAAGACAAGATAGCGACTGCGGTAATCGGCGCTGCTTGTGGTGACGGTAAAATCACCGTCTCCTGTCCTCTCGATCCGCCCCACCTGACTCTTAACAATCTCTGCCCCATACAGTTGGGCCTGTTCACGACCGAGACGCAGCAGTTCTTTGCCCGAAATTCCCTGAGGATATCCCAGCAGGTTATGGTACCTGGGGACCCAGGAAGTCCGCCCTTCCCCACCGTCGAAGACCAGCACAGAATGATTGTACCGGGCCAGTTGAATCGCCGTGGACAAGCCTGCCGCTCCAGAACCTATGACGATGATATCGAAGCGCACGCATTCATCACCAGCCCTTCAATGATTTACAGTCCTTAGCTTTCCCCGCCAATGGCGGAAAATCAGATGGCGAATTTTATCACGGCCTTTTACTTGACGGAAATAATTTTTTATCATATAATTACATTTTATATTATTAGAATGCTGTCTTAGGCTGGCTACACCTGTCGCTCCGACCATTCTTCTCTGGACGATCGTGGCGGAATTGGCAGACACTTAAGACGCAGGTGCTCTGACGGCGGCCCAGGTTCTGGTGGTCGCACAGCTATAGGGGTTCAAGTTCTCTCGACCGCACCATACGGTAAAAAATTACAATTTCTTTGGCGGCATAGGTTTGAACGCTCTACCCGATACTATCCGTGAACAGGACGGTCAAGGGAGGGAAAATCATGGGGGGGTCGCAAGGTAAAGGTGACCAGCGTCCTTTGCCGGATAAGTTTGTTCCCGAAGATCTCGGCTCGGCGACCCGGGTGGCCCTGGACGCTCGTTCGGATCTGTACGGCCACGTCACAGAACAAGGGGTCCATCCCCGGAAACCAAAGAGTCAGGAGACCAGCCAATTCTCCACACGGGGTGCACCTTGGGGGATGCGAGAGAGTCTGGTCGACAAGACCCATGAGATGGGCGTCGACTTCGATACATTCATCGCCGGTGTCGCCGCCGACAAGTCGGACATGGAGATGGCCCAGGAGTTTGGCGTCACTGAAAAAACGATTCAGCACCTCAAGAATCACTTCTTCCGCTACGGCATCAACGATGTGCAGGGGCAGGATTGATCCTGCCTTCTTTTTTCCCCCGAAAAAACTGCTGTTGACAGCGCGCAATGATTTTGGTATATTAGTGTTCGTCGCTAGTAGGCGCCCGTAGCTCAGTGGATAGAGCGCTGGTCTCCGGAACCAGGTGCGCAAGTTCGATTCTTGCCGGGCGCACCATTTTCATAGGGGCGATTAGCTCAGATGGTTAGAGCGCTTGCTTGACATGCAAGAGGTCAGCGGTTCGATTCCGTTATCGCCCACCATAGGCAATATATTGGCTCACCCTCATTGACGGAACGGCGTGTCCTGTCAATGGCGGTGAGCCTTCCCATTTGGATGACCGTCAGTGGCGGTTTATTCTCGGGGTAGAACAACCTCCTTTGACGGCAGTCTTTCATAAGTTCATCCTTTTGCCTGGCGGCATTTCATTTTTTATCGCTCGCTGCCAGCGGTAACAGTGGTCAATACATTTCTACTGCCCTTCTCCCCATGTTATAATAAGTCGAATCGCCAAACAAAGGAGAAGATCTCATGTCCCTGCCGCAAGCATCCGGCTTTGCCATGCCCCCCGAATGGGCGCCCCATCAACGCACTTTCATCGTCTGGCCCATCGACGATACGACCTGGCCCGACGAACTCGATGAGGTCCGTCAAGCCTACGCCCGGGTGGCCCAGGCCATTGCCCGCTTTGAACCTGTCACGATGGTCGTCCTGCCGGAACTTGTTGAGGAGGCCGCTCGGATCTGCGGTCCCTCCGTCGATATTCTCCCCATGGAGTACGACGACTCCTGGATCCGCGACAGCGGCCCCACCTTCCTTAAAAACGCCGCCGGCGAATTGGCCGGCGTCAATTGGCAGTTCAACGCTTGGGGCAACAAGTTCCCCTCTGAGTTGGACAACCTCGTAGCGCCCCAACTGCTCGACCACTTCGGCATCCGCCGTTTTGACGCTCCCTTTGTCCTGGAGGGCGGTTCCATCCACGTCGACGGCGAAGGTACCCTCCTGACGACAGAAGAGTGCCTCCTCAATAAAAACCGCAACCCCCACATGACCCGCGAGGAACTGGACGCGCAGGTCCGCCAATACCTGGGCGTTGAGAAGATCATCTGGTTGAAAAAGGGCCTCTGCGGCGACCATACCGATGGGCACGTGGACAATGTGGCCTGTTTCGCTCGGCCGGGCGTAGTGCTCCTCCAGGTCTGCTCCGACCCAGAGGATCCTAACTACGCCATCAGCCGCGAGAACCTGGAGATCCTCCGGCAGGCCGTCGACGCCAAGGGACGTTCCTTGGAGATCATCCCCATCGAGCAGCCTCCTGCCCTCTACCATAAAGGCGTCCGCATGGCTGCCAGCTACATCAACTTCTACTTCGTCAACGGCGGCATTATCCTCCCCATCTTCGGCGGCGAATGCGCCGAGACGGACCGACAGGCCGAGGCCATCCTGGCCCGCGTCTTCCCTGACCGGACCATCGTGCCCATCGAGAGTCGAATCATCCTCACCGGTGGTGGCAACATCCACTGCGCCACCCAGCAGATGCCCAAATAGCAGCAATTCGGAGGGATCCCATGCGCAAGGTCACCGTCGCCGCCACCCAAATGAGTTGTTCCTGGGATGTGGATGCCAACATCGCCAAGGCGGAAAAACTCGTCCGGAAAGCGGCCCGCCAGGGCGCCCAGGTCATTTTATTGCAGGAACTCTTTGAAGCGCCCTACTTCTGCCAGACCGAACGGCCCGAGCACTATGACCTGGCCACGGAGACGGAGAACAACAGCGCCGTGCGCCATTTTCAGCCCATCGCCAAAGAACTGGGCGTTGTTCTGCCGATCAGCTTTTTCGAAAAGAAAAACAACGCCCGCTACAACTCCATCGCCATGATTGACGCTGATGGCGAGATCCTCGGCGTCTACCGCAAGACTCACATCCCCGACGGCCCCGGTTATGAAGAGAAGTTTTACTTCAACCCCGGCGACACGGGCTTTCAGGTCTGGACGACCCGCTACGGCAAGATCGGCGTGGGTATCTGCTGGGACCAGTGGTTTCCCGAAGCAGCCCGCTGCATGGCCTTGATGGGGGCCGAGATCCTCCTCTACCCCACCGCCATCGGCTCCGAGCCTGAAGAGCCGGGAATCGACTCGAAGGACCACTGGCAGATCTGCATGCAGGGCCATGCCGGCGCCAACCTGGTCCCGCTCGTCGCATCCAACCGCATCGGCAAAGAGACCTTCAGCACGTCGGAGATCGACTTCTATGGCTCTTCCTTTATCGCCAACCCCTTCGGCCAAAAGGTGGCCGAGGCGGACCGCACCTCTGAGACGGTGCTGACGGCCACCTTCGACCTCGACGAATGCGCCCGCATGCGAACCGCCTGGGGCGTCTTCCGCGATCGGCGTCCGGACATGTACAGGGCCATCCTCACCTATGACGGTGTAACGCCCTACCGGGGACTAAAGTAAATTCCCCGCTTTCTTGAACAAGTCCACCCGGACCTGCTCCGAGGGGGGCTTTTTTCTTGCTCATCAGCGGGAAAACTTCTCCTAAGGAGGTGCCCCGTTGAACCAATGGAAAGAGCGACCCCAGGAGCAACCCAAAGAGCTACCGAATGAACAGTCGAATAAACAGCCCCAAGAGCAGCAAAAATGGCATTACGTCCCCCAGCGGGTCTTTTTTGAAGGGGAAGCCCTCGCCTACCCGCTCGGCCAGAAGATCGTCGCCCTCTGCCGCGAGTTGGGTCTTCCCACCCGACAGATCCCTTCTCATAACCGCGTCACGGGCCTGCCGGGGGATACGCCGAACCAGAAGTACGCCGAGGCGAAAAAGACCCTCGTCGTCGGCGTCAAACGGGACCTGCGTTTTCCCACCTGCCGCCCATCGGCCGATTACCAGTTTCCCCTGATGACAAGTTGCCCCGGCCACTGCGAGTACTGCTACTTGCAGACGACTCTCGGTCAACGTCCCTACCTTCGCGTCTACGTCAATGTGGAAGAGATGCTGGACCAAGCGGCCAAGTACATCGAAAAAAATACGCCGAAAACGACTACCTTCGAAGTAGCCAGTTCCGGCGATCCGCTGAGCGTCGAGCATCTGACAGGCTCGCTGTTCAAGACGATTGAGTTTTTCGGCGCCCAGGAGCATGGCCGCCTCCGTTTCGTCACCAAGTTCACCGGCGTGGGACCGCTGCTCAAAGCCCGTCATAACGGCCACACACGCTTTCGCTTCTCCTTAAACAGTGCGCGCGTCGTCCGCGATTTTGAACACCGAACGCCTCCTGTCGCGGAGCGCATCGCTGCCGCCACGCAAGTGGCCCGCGCCGGCTATCCCCTCGGGTTCATCATCGCCCCGATCATGGTCTACCCCGGCTGGGAGGAGGACTACCTCCAGCTCTTCGACCATTTAAAAAGGGAGCTGGCGTCGATCCAGCCCCTTTCTCCTCCGGTGACCTTTGAATTGATCCAGCACCGATTTACGGCAAGGGCCAAAAAGGTGATCTTGGAGCGCTTTCCCGAATCCCGACTTGACATGGACGAGGAGGAGCGCAAGTTCAAGTACGGCAAATACGGCATGGGCAAGTATGTATACCCCGACGAGACGGCCAAGTCGATGAAGAATCTCCTCCGGACAGCGCTGCTCGAACGGTTTCCCGATGCTGAGATCGAGTACTTCACGTAATGCTGTGGATACAAATTCCTACCCAGCCGGTCTGTGCATGACCGGCGCCTTTCCCGACGAACAGGCAGGGGGGGAACATCAACTGTAACGCAACAACAAACGGTACATTTGGCAACAAGCTTCCCCGCCGTCTAGGACCGGAAATTGATAAACTGCAACTCAATATCCAGATCAGCCTTCCGCAGTAAAGCGATGACAGCTTGCAGGTCATCACGCTTGTTACCGCTCACGCGGATTTGGTCGCCCTGCACGGAGGTCTGAACCTTGATCTTGCTGTCCTTGATCAGTTTGGTGATCTTTTTGGCATTCTCCTTGGAGATCCCTTGAACCAGGTCGACCTTCTGCCGGACCATATCACCGGCAGCCGACTCGATCTTGCCGTATCTGAGCGCACGCAAGGAGATGCCGCGCTTGACCATCTTCGCTTCCAGGATGTCGGTGACGTTTTTCAGCTTAAACTCATCATCGGAGACGAGGATGATGGCGCCTTGCTCCTGGCGGATCTCGCTCTTGCTGCCTTTGAAGTCGAAACGCTGCTCCATCTCCTTCACCGCTTGATGGACGGCGTTGGTCACTTCCTGTTCATCCACCTGAGATACGATGTCAAAGGATGCATCCTTGGCCATAACCTTTTCCTCCTTTGTGTTAACCAAAAACCCGGGTCTCAACCCGGGTTTTGCGTCAGGGGAACAAACTCTTCTTTGATGACCTGTCCCACGTCCCCGAGAGTGCCAAGACTTTTTCCATTCAGAATAACTTCCACGGCGCCAGCGTTGCCAAGCACCACATTGACCTTGTCCTTGCCCGTGAAGGTCATGGCGTCGCCGACGTTCACCATTCCTTCATAGGCAGGTTGGCCGTCTTGGCTAACCGACATCCAGCATCTGTCCTGCACGACCCGCAAAGTCACGGCCACGCCGCTCGGCGCCGGCGCCACAGCGGGCACGCCGGGGGCCTTTTCTCCGTTGGCAGCAGGTTGTGCCACCGCAGGTTCAACCGGAGAAAGGCCAGGAGCGAGGGATACCGGATCGGCCCCTGCGCCGTTGGACGCCTGGGCTCCCGGCGATGCCCCTAGCACCCCCGAGCTGCCCAACGCCCCCGTACCATCGGCAGCTGCAGGGCCGGACGGTTTAGTGCTGTTGATGGCCACCCTGCCATCCGGTCGGTTCGGCTCCAGTTGGTCCTTGTCCGGCAACCGAGCCGATACGAAGACGAGTCCGGCAATGGCGGCAACCGCCAGGCCGTAACCGG
This sequence comes from Heliomicrobium modesticaldum Ice1, assembly GCF_000019165.1. Classification (GTDB taxonomy): domain Bacteria; phylum Bacillota; class Desulfitobacteriia; order Heliobacteriales; family Heliobacteriaceae; genus Heliomicrobium; species Heliomicrobium modesticaldum. The sequence continues at coordinate 2,318,155 of NC_010337.2, read as the reverse complement.
CGTATTTGACGATGCCGCCCGTTCTCGGGGCTGAATACGCTTTTTCCCTCTCCTCTGTGACTAGTGGCGATTCCTCTTCCTCGGTCTTCCAATCATGTTTCATCGCTTCGATCAACGGCGCCGGATCGAGACCGAGATACTTGGCATAACTGCGCATAAATCCGACGCCGTAGACGCGGCCGGGGAGCAGGTCATAATTGCCTTCTTCCAAAGCGGTCAGGTACGCCAGACGGATGTTCGTTTCCGCTTCCACCTGGCGCAAAGAGAGTTGCTTCTGTTCCCTGGCTTGCCGGAGCACAAGCCCGAGGCTTTCCATCGACGTGACCTCCTTTCTGAAAGCGTGCTTCATTGTATAGCATGAGCAGATTCACCGCTTCTGTAACCGAAGATGCATCGACGGCGAAAGGGTAGTGGCGGCTCGGCCCGTTGGGATATCCGTATAACGGATCATAATATTCCCGCAAAAGCACTTCCGCAACAGCGGCATAATCCTCCTGTTCGATCCATAAAGTCAACTGTTTGACCCAGGCCTTACCGAGGCGCTGTTCCAACCGGCCCATCGCCTCCAGCAGTTTTCCTCTGTCCGCTTGGCTGGCATAAACATCGACTAGCCGCTGGATCCGTACGGCCATCGGCGCATAGAGGAGAATCCGTTCCCCTTCCTGCATGCGACGGAAAAAGTTCTGCGGCAGGATGACGCGGCCGATGCGGCGGCTTTCACATTCCATGAAGATGCTGGGCTTGTCCTGGCAAGCGTTGAGCGCCATGACTAGGCGACCTTCAAAGGTTTGCTGGCTTGGGATCGACGAATAGCCGATATGACCGAAGACGCTGCCTCGGTTCTCCGCGATAGCCTCTAGGTCAATAGTGCCAGCGCCCCCTTTTGCGAGGGCGGACAGGATCTCCGTCTTGCCCACGCCGGTGTTGCCATGGAGCAGGAGAAAGGGCCAAAGGCCGATGCGCCGCTCCAAATATTCGTTAACATAACGGCGGAAGGCTTTATAACCGCCTTCGATGCGGTACGTCTCCATCCCCATCAGATTGAGGACCGTCGCTGCTGTTTTGCTGCGCATCCCGCCACGCCAGCAGAAGAGGACGGCAGGCCCATTGCCTGCGACTGCCTGCGCGTTGCGGTACAGCTCTGGGAGTTTCGGACTGATGATCTCGAGGCCGACTTTTCGGGCTTCTGCCGGTCCCCTTTGCTTATAGATGGTTCCCACGCGCGCCCGTTCCTCATTAGACAGGAGAGGGATGTTGACCGCGCCGGGGATGGTTGCTTCCGTATATTCACCTTCTGATCGCACATCAATCAGTGGACCGAATTGACCGGACAGTGCTTTGTCAATGGTGATCGGTATTTCCATGTTGCCTCTCATTCGAGCGCACTGACTTCCCTTCAAGAAAAAAAGTCGGAAAATCTCCCGAAGGTGAATTTTACGACATTCTCATGTTAGTATATCATCAGAGTCTACTTCTGTCAAAAAGTTCAAAGCAAAATCATTGATAATCAAACATTTCGAACGGTCATCCGTTGAAATGTACTTCCCCTTGCGCCAACTTCTGCAGTACCGGTTCGAGTTTTGACCGGATCTCCTCCGGCAATGGTTGGGGTTCTTCTGTTGCCCTGACTGTCTTCATAAAGATATTCCACTGGACCGACAGAAGACTCGGCTGTCCTTCTTTTCCTTTGAGTATCGCCTCTAAACGGGGATACAGATCATTGCTGTTGACACCGCCCTGGATCGACCATACCCCCGGCGGCGGCGCTTCGTTCGGCTGGAGGAGCACGATAACGTTACCGATCCGCCCGGTTCCCGGCGGAAGCGGCGGCATGTCGGCGGCGCGCAGGATGATCCGCAGATCCGCCGTTGCCGCAGCCGACTCGCTCCCAGCCCCGGCGGCAGCTCCCGGAACCGTTCCCCCGCCTATGGACGTCGTCAACGTCAATAAGGGGTCCCTCTTCCCGGTTTCAGCCAGACCGGCCCGAATGACCCGCTCAAAGGCGGCGGCCTCTGTCTCACCAGGCGGAATATCGACGGTAACGCTCCCGCCAGGCAGCATCGCCCCCGCCAGGGCGCCGGCCAGATAGGCACCAGCCAATCTTGTTTCCAGGGTGCGCTCCTCCGGCAATCCCAGGTAGATGAATGTTGTCTTCTGAAACTTCTCCTGTGCGGCGGGAACGAAGCCGGCGAAGGCCGGATCGGCGATAACGACGGCCCGGGCCTCGTTGACGCCGAAGTAGCCTAGCGCCTCCTCAGGGGTGAGAAAATCGGTTGGCGAGATCGCCCGTACGCGAACGCCGTATTGTTCTTTCAAGGAGCGCAGCGCCGCCGTCACCTGGCCGTTTCCGGCAGCCGCCGGCGAATCAGTCGGGGCTAAAATGGCACCGACTAGCGGCGGCACATAGCTGACAGCGGTGATGCTGCTCTCATTGTCCTGATTTCTGGCTGTATCTCCTGTTATCGTTCCCCGGCATCCGGAGAGCAGCAGCGAAAACAGGATGAATAGGCAAAAGAGGAACGGCGGGCTCCTCCGAAGCCAACTGTTTTTTTTTCCCGTCAACACCTTCGCCCTTCCCCTTCTTAACTCCCTGTATTTTTCGCCGAACCGTACTTGGCTTCAAATTGAACCTTGCTGATCAGGATCTCCCTGGGCTTGCTGCCTTCGTAGCCGCCGACGATGCCCCGCTGCTCCATGATGTCGATAAGCCGCGCCGCCCGGGCGTAACCGACCCGCAGCCGACGCTGTAGCATGGAAATGGAGGCCTGTCCGCTGTCCAGGAGGACGCGTACGGCGTCGACGAAGAGTTCGTCGTCATCCTCTTCCGGCGCTTCCGCCTGTTCCTGGGCCTTGATGACCCCTTCCTGATATTCGGGCAGCCCCTGGGTTTTAAGGAATTCGACAACTGTTTCCACTTCTTTGTCCGAGACATAGCAACCCTGCACCCGCAGGGGTTTGTTGGAACCGACAGGCGAAAAGAGCATGTCCCCCCGACCGAGCAGTTTTTCCGCACCCGCCTGATCAAGGATCGTCCGCGAGTCAATCTGGGAGGAGACGGCGAAGGCGATCCGCGAAGGCACGTTAGCCTTGATGATCCCGGTGATGACGTCCACTGAAGGCCGCTGAGTGGCGATAACCAAGTGGATGCCCGCCGCCCGGGCCATCTGGGCAAGGCGGCAGATGGCGTCTTCCACGTCGACGGCGGCGACCATCATCAGGTCGGCCAACTCGTCGATGAGCACTACCACATAGGGCAGCGCCGGCTGCGGTCCGTCAGGGTTGTCGATCGCCTTGAACTGGTTGTAGCGGGTGATATCCTTGACCCCCGAAGCGGCAAAGAGCTCGTACCGATTTTCCATCTCGTTGACGATCCACTTGAGAGCCGTCGCCGCCTTCTTGGCGTCCGTCACCACCGGGGCGATCATATGGGGGATGCCATTGTATTGGGTCAGTTCGACCATCTTCGGGTCGATCATGAGAAACTTCACTTCGTTCGGTTTGGCCTTGAAGAGGATGCTGCTGATCAACGCGTTCATACAAACGCTCTTGCCGGCGCCGGTTGCCCCGGCGATGAGCAGGTGGGGCATGCGGTTCAGTTCTGTTACGACAGGTGCGCCAGCGATATCTTTCCCCAAGGCGATAGTCAACTTTGACGCCGCCTGTTGGAACTCGTTCGTCTCCAAGACTTCGCGGAAGGTGACGGCCGTCACCTCCTTGTTCGGTACCTCGATGCCGACAGCGGCTTTTCCGGGAATGGGCGCCTCGATTCGGACGGCACCGGCGGCCAGCGACAAGGCGATGTCGTCAGCCAGGTTGGTGATCTTGGAGACCTTGACGCCAGGCGCCGGCTGGACCTCGTAACGGGTAATGGCCGGGCCGCGGTTGACCTGGGTGACTTTGACGCGGACGCCGAAATTGTTCAACGTCTCTTCGAGGATGCGCACGTTTTCCGTGATGTCATGGTCCAGACGGGGGCTTTTCACACGGAGTGAACGGTGTAAGAGGCTGAGCGGGGGCAAGGTGTATTCGGGAAGGCCGGAAGAAGCGGCGCTTGTCCCAGCCTTAGCTTTCGTTCCTCCTGGGACTCCGCTTTCCCGGTTCTCGTCGAGCAACTCGGCGGTGACATTCTCAGTTGCATTCCCTTCCGAACCTGTCCAAGACACGCCGGCGGACAGCTCTCTATCGGCGAGATCACCGGCGGCGGTTTCCGCCAAGCCTGGCATCGTCGTCTCGCGATGGCGCTTGGCTTCCACGAGCGTATCGTCGATGGAAGGCTCTTTCGGAGGTTCGTCATCATCAAAGTGCTGGATGATCAAGGGGGCCCTATCATCCAATAGGGCGCCTCTGTTTTCCAGTTCTGGATTTTCCGGCGTTGCCGGCCTGATGATCGCAGACCCATTCGGCACAGCCGACTCCGTTGCCGCCTTATCGATAGGTTTTTCGATCTGTTTCAACCACTCCGGCCTATCTTTTTCATGGTCAAAGATGACGAGCGGGATGTCCTGTGACCCCTTTGCCGGGGAAGGCCCCTCCGTCTTTTTGCGGCGCCCTTTTTTCTCGACGGCCTTTTTCGGCACAAGCTCCTCTTCCTCGACAACGGTAAAGAGGAACTTGCCCAGAGCGCCACGGGCGCGGCCATACCAGCCGACCAAACCGGCGAAGAGCAACCCCACCAACTGAACGAGAGACACCTCGAAGGCGAAGAGGACAGCAGCCAGAATCAAGGCGATGAGGACCACATATGTTCCGATCGTTCCGAAGAGCGTTTTTAAGAGGATGGCGACAGAAGCCCCAAGGACGCCGCCGCCCTTTCCTTCCATGCCCGCTTGCCAATCCGATCCCCCGATCGGTAGCATCAGGTGCAGGAAAGTGAGCAGGATCATATAGGAGGCGGTGAAACCGGCGAGCTTTCGCCCGATGGCAAATTGCGCCCGTTGGGTCATGAGCTTGACGCCTATGTAGGCAAGAAAGATCGGAAAGAGGATCTTCCCCTGCCCCGCCGCTATGCTCAGGCTGTTGTAAAAGAACTGGCCTACTGCGCCGGCGCCCGCAGAAGGCAGGACCAGGGGATTGGCGCCGACGGTGAAAAGGCTGACAATGGCGAAGACAGCGACAGCCAATACCCCCAGCCCGGCCATTTCATACTTGAGATCTTCTTTCAGTTGATGAAACATGTTTGCCATTAGATCACCCTGCATGTAAGTCGTGTTGTCACCGGGAGCCGCCGTTTCTGACAGGCGCAAAAGGAAAGCCATCCCAACGGGGTGGCTTTTAGGGAGGTTAATCGGGAAAGATCTCCCTTCCCGGTTGCAGTTCAGGATCGAGGTAGTCCTTTGGCTCGGTGGTCAACAAGCGTGTCAATTCGTAGCGTCCGTCTCCCCGGTTGTAAGCCATCACAGTCCTGCCCTTGAAAGACACGATCGACATGGCGGGTACATCGGGCGTTGTCCCCTGAAAGATGGTTTCCATTGGAACTGGCGTATAGAGGATCATTGCAACAACCCCTTGTTGTTTCGGCGCTCTTCGATCAACTCATTCAATTTTTTCACCGCTTCGCTGATCCCGCCGACGGCGTCGATGAGACCATATTCGACAGCCTCCTTGCCGACGACGACCGTTCCGATATCCCGGGTCAGTTCGCCTGTTTTGAACATCAGTTCCTTAAATTTCTCCGGTGTGATGCGGGAGTTGCGCGTCACAAAGGCGACGACGCGGTCCTGCATTTTTTCCAGGTATTCAAAGGTGGCAGGGACACCGATGACAAGGCCTGTCAAGCGGATCGGGTGGATGGTCATGGTGGCTGTGGAGGCGATCATCGAGTAATCGGCCGATACGGCGATAGGCACGCCGATAGAGTGACCGCCGCCCAAGACGATGGAGACAGAGGGCTTCGACAAGCTGGCGACCATCTCGGCGATGGCCAGGCCAGCCTCTACGTCGCCGCCGACAGTATTCAGGATCAACAACACGCCCTCAATGTCCTTGCTCTGCTCCAGCGCGACCAGTTGGGGCAGGATGTGCTCGTATTTGGTCGTCTTATTCTGCGGCGGCAGGATCATGTGTCCTTCCACCTGGCCGACGATGGTCAGGCAGTGGATGTTGCTTTTGGCGCCAGGGACCTCCGTCTCGCCCAGTTCTTTCAGGGCGTCGATGCGGCGTCCTCGCGACTCCTCCGGCTTCAACGGCGCCCCTTCGGCCGGTCCGGGCTTCGCTGTTTTAGGTTCTACATCCGGTGTCTCTTCAAACTGTTCGACCATAGGCCCACAATGTCCTCCTTTTGGCGTTGAATTCCCTCATTTCCCTATTTTGCACCAGAGAAGAGGGAACCATTCGCCAAAGGGAGGTCACACTTCCATGATGATCGGCAGGATCATCGGGCGACGACGGGTTTTTTCATATAAAAACTTAGACAATACATCACGGACATTCGTCTTAATGGCCGCCCACTCGGTGACGCGGCGCTCGCCCGACTTTTCTAAGGCTTGGCGCACCTTGATCTTGGCCTCTTCCATCAATTCTTCCGCTTCGCGCACATAGACGAAGCCGCGAGAGACCATGTCCGGTCCGGCGACGACCTGTCCCGATTCCTTGCTGATGGTGATGACGACGATCAGAATGCCGTCTTGGGACAACTGGCGACGATCGCGAAGCACGATGTTGCCTACATCGCCCACGCCGAGGCCGTCAACGAGGACACGTCCGGCGGCCACCCGAGCGGCCAGGCTGCCTTTTTTTGGTGTCAGTTCAAGGACCTGACCGTTTTCCAGCACAAAGATGTTGTCCGCAGACAGGCCCACGTCGCCGGCCAATCTCGCATGGCGGATCAGCATGCGGTACTCGCCCTGAATGGGGATGAAGTACTTCGGCCGGATGAGGTTGATCATCATCTTCAGTTCTTCCTGACTGGCATGGCCGGAGATGTGGCCGCCGGACGCCTCATGGTAGACATCGGCGCCGAGCTTGCACAGTCCGTCGATGGTCCGGTGGACCGATTTTTCACTGCCCGCCACTGGACTGGCTGAGATGATCACCGTGTCGCCCGGTTGGTAGTTGCTCAAGCGCGCGTCAGTCCAAGGGCCTCTCAGCAAAGCGGACATGGGCTCACCCAGGTGTCCGGTTGTCAGTAGGACCAATTTGTCATGGGGGATAATGTTCCAGTTTTCTTCATCGCAAAGGGTGCCTGGCGGAATTTCCAGATAGCCGTTGGCGCGGGCCACCTGAACCACCTCTTGCATCGATTTGCCGACGACGACGACCTTGCGGCGGTAGCGGGCTGCCACCTGAAAGGTCTGCTGGATCCGATAGAGGGACGACGCAAAGGTGGTGACGATGATCCGGCCCTTGGACAAGCGAAAGACCTCTTCCAACTTACCGTAGGCGGCTTTTTCCGAAGGGGTAAACCCCGGTTTTTCCGCATTGGTAGAGTCGGAGAGCAGGGCAAGCACGCCTGACTCGCCCAGTTGGGCCAAGCGGAAGTAGTCGGTGGCCTCACTGTCGACTGGGGTCTGGTCAAACTTGAAGTCGCCCGTATGGACGATGACGCCGGCAGGGGTGTGGATCGCCACGGCGACCGCGTCAGGGATGCTGTGGCAGACACGAATGAATTCGACGCGAAAAGCACCGACACGAATGATTTCCCTCGGTTTGACCGTATGAAAGATGGCGGCCGTCTGCATGTTCTGTTCTTTTAGATAGGTTTCCGCCAAGGCCAGCGTGAGCCGAGTGCCGTAGACAGGCACTTTCAATTCCTTAAGCATATAGGGTAACGCACCGATGTGGTCCTCGTGGCCGTGGGTCAAGATGATGCCACGGATGGCATCGCGATTTTCAAGCAGGTAGGTGATGTCGGGGATGACCACGTCGATGCCGAGCATCTCGTCTTCGGGAAACATGATCCCGCAGTCGATGATCAACAGTTCCTGATTGACTTTGATGATGGTCATATTTTTGCCGATCTCGCCTAAACCGCCTAAGGGGATGATGGTTACTTTGTCCCCCGCGCCCATAGCATTCCTCCTCTTCTTCTCATCACAAATCCTCATTCCGATATATAACTCTTGACACAACAAAAAGGCCCTCCCTTATTTGGAAGGGTTTCGTTCGGATTTTTGAGCCGAGGCTTGCTTTTTTTATCCGGCCCCGCCGCCACCGCAAACCTCAAAAACCAAACCGTACAACCCATGCTTTATTATTATACAAGCATTGCTTCAGAGATACAAGTTTTCCCTGAAGACGCCTTTCCCGGTTCGGCACAAAGGCCAAAAAATAAGCCCTCCCAGAGGGAGGGCGAAAAACCAAAAAAAATCAGTTCAGATAGCCCAGGCAAACGTATCGACTATTGCCGACGAATCACCGAGAAATCTCAAAACAGCTTACGCCACAGTCTCTTGGCAGGAGGCGTCCAGTCCATAGGATTCAATCAGTTGCCGCATGGCCGCCACTTCCTGGTCATTGGCCTCCACCAGCGGCAGTCGTACACCGCCGACAGGACGACCGAGCAGGTTGAGGGCCGCCTTGACACAGATCGGGTTGGAGGTGATGAACAGGCCCTTGAAGAGCGGATAGAGTTCCCGGTGGATCCGGGCGGCTTCCGAGATGTTACCGTTGATGCAGGCGGCGATCATCTTTTGGATCTCTTTGCCCACGAGGTGACTGGCGACGCTGACAATGCCGTGACCGCCGACAGAGAGGATGGGCAGGGTCAGCGAATCATCGCCGGAATAGACCTTGAAGTCAGGCCGAGCCAGGCGGACCACCTCGGACACCTGATCCATGCTGCCGGCTGCTTCCTTGATGGCGACGATGTTGTCAAAGGCCATCAGCCGCGCCACTGTGGCCGGGATGATGTTCGAACCGGTCCGGCCGGGGATGTTGTAAAGCATGATCGGCAAAGGCACCGCCTTGGCGACAGCGGCAAAATGCTGGTAGTAGCCTTCTTGAGGCGGCTTGTTGTAGTAAGGGCCAACGAGCAGCAGACCGTCGACGCCGGCTTCCTTGGCCTTGCGGCTCAGTTCGATGGTCGCCTCCGTATCGTAGGAGCCGGTGCCGGCGATGACGCTGGCGCGATCGCCTACGGCGTCGACAACGGTGGAAAAGAGGCGGATCTTCTCGTCCTTCGTCAAGGTCGGCGACTCGCCAGTCGTGCCGGCTACCACGATACCGTCCGACCCCGTATTCACCAGATGATTGGCCAACTCCGCCGCCCGAACGTAGTCGACCTCCAGGCGGTCATTGAATGGTGTCACCATGGCTGTAATCAGTCTGCCAAATTCCATTCTATCGTTCTCTCCTTTTCTCCGGTTTAGGGTCGGCCGCGCCTCCAAAAAAGCAGTTTCTTTCAGATAGGCAAGAGCCGGTTCGAAAGGGCTGGCCTTTTTATGACAGGCAAAACTGCCGATGGAGGGCGTTCAAGGCCACTGTCAGATCCTTGATGGGGATGAGGCACCAGATGGTGGTGTAGGAATCAGCTGACTGGAGAATCGGCACCTTTTCCCGATTGAGAGCGACGACGATCTGAGCCATCACGCCGGGGACGCCGGTCATATTAATGCCGACGACGGCCACCTTAGCGCAACCCTGGCGGACTTCAGGGCAAAGACCCAGTTCTTCCAGCACCCGTGTCGCTTTGGCCGTGATCTCGTCAGGAACGGTGAAAATAACTGCTGCCGGGTGAACATTGATGAAATCGACGCTGATCCCCGCTTCTGCCAGGGCTTGAAAGACCGTCTGCCCCGTCAAGGCGGGATCGGGCCACTGGGACGTATTCACCTTGATCTGCGTGATCGGGGCCATATGGGCGATGCCTGTGATCAGGCGGTCGCAACAATACTCGTCGCCGGCGTGATGGGGAGCGCAGATGAGGGTTCCCTTGTCGTGAAATTCAGTGCTGCGGACGCGGACAGCCTGGTGATTCTTCATGGCGATCTCAACGGCACGAGGGTGAATGACTTTCGCCCCTTCCTGAGCCAGTTGGCAGACCTCCTGGTAGGAGACGCAGGAGAGGATGCGCGCGTCGCTCACCAGCCGGGGATCAGCCGTATAGACGCCTCTCACGTCCGTAAAGATGTCAACAACCTCGGCCCCCAGGGCCGCCCCGACGGCCACTGCTGTCGTATCGCTGCCCCCACGGCCGAGAGTGGCAATCTCACCATTCTCGCTTGCCCCTTGAAAGCCAGCGATGACAGCCACCCGGTCCTGTTCCAGTTCTCGGCGGATGCGTTCGACCTCGACCCGCTGGATGCGGGCGTCGCCGAATTGCTCCGTCGTGATGATGCCGGCCTGCCAACCGGTGAGACTGGTCGCCTCTATCCCTGCCCTCAACAGGCTGGCGGTCATGACGACCGATGAGATGATCTCTCCGCAGGCCATGAGCAGATCTTTTTCGCGGAGCGGAAGATTGAAGTCGAGCTCCTGCACCAACGAAAGCAGCGTGTCTGTGGCGTACGGTTCCGGCTTACGGCCCATGGCCGATACGACGGCAACCACCCGGCAGCCTTCCTCCAGTGCTTCTCGGATCCGCTGCACCGCATGATTTCGCTTCGTTTCATTGGCAACAGAGGTTCCCCCAAATTTTAGGACGGCAATCCTCAACGAGTCTCACTCCCGGTTGCCGCCGCTGGGAAAGGGTTAGATCCGCTTTCGTTGAATCAGTGTTTCAGCGATCTGAACGGCGTTGGTCGCCGCGCCTTTCCGGATCTGATCGGCCACCACCCAGAGGTTGAGGCCCTTGTCGATGGAAAGGTCCTCCCGGATCCGGCCCACAAAGACCTCATCCTTGTCGGAGGTGTAAAGAGGCATCGGGTACTGCTTGTTCTGCACATCGTCGATCACGATGACACCTGATGCGTTGGCGAGGACTTCCTTCGCTTCAGCGGCAGTGATTTTCCGCTTGAATTCAATGTTGATCGATTCAGAATGACTCCGGTAGACGGGAACCCGGACGGTGGTGGCGGTGATCCGCATATCCGCTTCGTGCATGATTTTCCGGGTTTCCTTGATCATCTTCCACTCTTCCTTGGTGTAATCCCCATCCTGAAAGACATCGATATGGGGGATCAGGTTAAAGGCGATGGGATGGGCAAAGACATTCGGTTTTACCGGTTCGCCGCGCAGGACCTGGCTGGTCTGTTCGGTCAGTTCGGTGATGCCTTCTTTGCCGGCACCTGACACGGCTTGATAGGTCGAGACGACGACCCGCTCGATACCGGCGGCGTCATGGAGCGGCTTTAAGGCGACAGCCATGATGATGGTGGAGCAGTTGGGGTTGGCGATGATCCCCTTGTGCCAGTCTACATCCTCCGGGTTCACCTCAGGAACGACGAGGGGAACCTCAGGATGCATACGGAAGGCCGAGGAATTGTCGATAACGACAGCACCGGCTTCGACAGCCGCCTGGGCGAATTCAGTCGAAGCCGACCCACCGGCAAAGAGAGCGATGTCAATGCCCGCAAAGGCCTTCTCGTCAGTGAGGCCGATGGTATACTCCTGACCTTGGTAGGAGATGACTTTCCCAGCCGATCGGGCGCTAGCCAAAAGCCGCAGCTCGCCGACAGGGAAGTTCCGTTCAGCCAACACCTTTAACAGTTCCTGGCCGACGGCGCCAGTCGCTCCGACAATGGCCACATTGTATTTTTTCATTTTTAGCTCCTCCTTGACTGGCGCCTGCGGCGGTATTTATGACGGGTTGGCGAGCAAGACCGGCTGTAGCTGCCGCTGTTGCAGCGCCGCCTCAATCGCCTCCGGAATCAATTCCATCCGGGCGACGAGCGAGTTGGCTTTCGTCATAGGGTTATCTTGGCCGAAAGGCACCATATACACGTTTTTCATATTCATCAGCACGCCGATGTTTTTTAGGTTGTTGCTGAGGCCGTCATTGGTCGATATGGCGAGCAGCACGGGACAAAGATTGCGCAACTGCGCCTTGGCCGCCATGAGCACGGCCGTATCGGTGATCCCATTGGCCAGTTTGGCCAGGGTGTTGCCGGTGCATGGCGCGATGACGATGATGTCCAGCAACTTTTGCGGTCCGATCGGCTCCGCTTCGACGATGGTGCCGAGCACCTTCTGCCCCGTGATGCGCTCCATCTCTTCCTTCCATTTGGATGATGGGCCAAAGCGGGTATCCGTCTGTGTCACTGATTCGGAAAAGATCGGTGTCACAACGGCCCCTTCAGCCACCAGCCGGGTTACAACGGGGAGCACATCGGCGATGGTGCAATGGGATCCGGTGATAGCAAAACCGATGCGAACTCCTTGCAATGACATCCTGCACACCTCCCAGGGGTGTTACCCGTCTCTGTGAGGGACATGCCGCGCGATCAGATCGGGATAGACACGGGCCAGTATCTCTCCGGCTGTCTTCGGCGCCACCTTCCCCGGCAAACCGGGGGCGAGCAGCGCTTGGATTCCCAAGCGGCGAGCCGCTTCGAAATCAGTCCCTCCCGGCGCGCTGGCCAGGTCGACGATCAGGGCTTCACGGTTCGTGGCTGCCAGTTCCCTTTCACCCAGCACAGGAGCCGGGACGGTGTTGAAGACGATATCTGTCTTCGCCAAAAGGTCGGCCAGCGCCGATAAAGGCTCGGCGGCAGCGCCCATCTCCCATGCTCTGGCTCGGTGTCCTCCATCGCGGGCAACGACGGTCACCCGTGAACCCATAGCCTGTAAAAGACGGGTCAGGGTAAGGCCCAACCGACCGAAGCCGAGAACCATGCTGCGACTGCCGTGGATCGTGATCGGCAGTTTCTCCATAGCGATCTGCAGGGCACCCTCTGCGGAGGGCACCGAGTTCAGGATCGCCACCTCGTCCAGTTCAGCCACTTCAATCAGAGGGAGGCCGCGGGACAGGGCCATCTGGCGCAGGATGGACCGGGCCACTCCAACGAAGAGGGGAACGCCGGGCGCCAGCAAGGCCATGTGGGCCGCCTCCAAGCGAAGAGGTTGATGATGGAGCGGCGCGTAGACGCGTCCTTCAAGGTCAACGCCCGGCATGGGCAGAAGGATTGCCGCTTTCCCCGCTACGGCCTTCGGGATGTCTTCCACGATCCGCACCCGTTCCGCTTCCTCCACAGGCAAACCGACCACATCGACCGTTGCGCCCCGTTCAGCCAAGCGGCGTACGAGGATCTGATCCCGCGCGTCCCCTCCTATCACCGCCAAAGGGATTCCTTGAAGGGTCGTCATGGGTATTCAAAACCTCCTCCACCATAAACAGTGAAACTCTTTTTAATATTATGAGGCAACCCGCTGAGAGGTGTGCAGAATGTGATTGTCAAAGAGCGTTGGGATGATCGAATCTTGGAAGGTTGTGCTCTCTTCGACTAGCGGATTGACTGACGCCGTCGAAACAGCCGGTCTAAAAGATAATTTTATCTAACCCGTAAATGAGCCCTTTATAGGCGCCGATCCGGTGGATAGCCTCTAAAACGCCGGGCATGAAAGATTCACGGCTGATCGAATCGTGGCGGATCGACAAGGTCTGACCCAGGGCGCCAAAAATGACCTCCTGGTGGGCCACCAGACCCGGCAGGCGGACGCTGTGGATCCGCATCCCATCGAATTCGCCGCCACGGGAACCGGTGATTTTTTCTTCCTCCTCCGGATGCCCTTGCCGGATCGCCCGCCGTTCTTCCCGAATCAACTCTGCCGTTTTAATGGCCGTTCCGGACGGCGCATCCAACTTCTGATCGTGGTGGTATTCGATGATCTCCACATTGGGGAAAAAGCGGGCCGCCTCGCGGGCGAAGCGCATCATCAGCAAAGCGCCGATAGCGAAATTGGGCGCGATCAGGCATCCTACCTCTTTGGCGGCGGCCCACTCGGCGATCTCCTCCATGTCTCTTGCCGAAAGGCCTGTCGTCCCGACGACAGGCGCCACGCCAGCCATCAGGGCAATGCGGACGTTTTCCATGACCGAAGCCGGACTGGTGAAGTCCACCATCACCTGTGGTTGTGTCTCCGTAATCGCCGCAGCCAGGTCGCCTTGTATCAAGACCCCGCAGGCTGGCAGACCGGCTAAGACGGCGGCATCCTCTCCGACACCGTTGTGATCGACAGCGGCGACCAGCTCCAAAGTGTTGTCTCCCAGGACCGCTTTGATTACCTCTCGGCCCACTTTCCCCCTGGCGCCGCTGACCAGGACTCTGATCCTCTCTGACATGGCCCATCCCCCATAAAAAGAAATACAAAAAGGGAACACCGCATGGAGTTCAGGCGGTGCCCCCAAAAAATAACATTCGGAAGCTGGATTCCACCGTCCCCGTACGATTGGATAGCGCTCCATCCGGTCGAATCACCAGATGGCAGTTCCGAACATCTTATGCCCGGACCCAGCCTGTGAGCAATACGGTTGCTCCAAGCTTCGGCGGTTGCCCCTTTCCCTCCGGTATCATCGTCCACCGTCGGACTCCTCCAGGTACTCTTGACAGACCGCGCCTCTACCTCTCCACTGGGAGGTATATTCAATTGATCAGGTTGATGGTATCACGGGACATCCCCAAACGTCAACAGTAAAAGAACAGTTAAAAGGAAAAACGTCGGGACGTTCGCCGATAGGTATCGTCCAGTTCCACGATGACCACCTCAGCGCCCACCTTGACGATTGCGTCCCAGGGGATGATCAGCGGTTCACGGTCAGACCAAAAACTGCCAAAGTTGCCTCGCGACGGCAGAATGATAGCGTCGATTTCGCCGCTCGACTCATCGATGATCAGATCTGAATCGCCGACAGCGCCGAGACGTTCACCTGTTGTCAGATTGACGATCTCCTTGCCTACCAACTCACTGAGACGCATCGACGCCCCCCTCCTTGTCCCCCTATCTACTATACGCGCCGGTTCCAGAAAATAGAATCAGAAAAGGGGGCGGGATAAGAGGAGTCGAGAAGGCATCAGCAGAACAGCGTTTTTACCAACCCGATTTTCGCAGCATCTCGGACAGTTCTACCGCCAGCGGCTTGGCGCCGACGACAGCAAGAGCGCATTGCTCTGGTGTCCAGAGATCGCGGGCCACCTTTGTCACATCGTCGAGGGTGACCGCATAGACCCGATCGATCACCTCTTCCGGAGAGACGAAGCGGTTGTAGCAGATCTCCGACTTGCCGAGGCGCGTCATCCGGGAGTTGACACTCTCCAAACCGAGGTAGAGGCTCCCTTTGATCTGCTCCTGGGTCCTTCTCAATTCTTCGGGACAGATCCCCTCTTCCCGGATGCGCGCCATTTCACGCAGGGAGATTTCCAAAACCTCTTCGGCGAAGTCAGGGCTTGTTCCGGCATAGAGGCCGAACATACCCGAGTCGGAAAAGGCCGAATGAAAGGAATACACGGAGTAGGCCAGGCCGCGGTTCTCCCGGATCTCCTGAAACAGCCGGGACGAGGTGCCGCCGCCGATGACGTTATTCAGGACGTGCATGGCGTAGATGTCGCGGTGCTCCTGGGGCAGGCCCTGGGTACCCAGGCAGATCTGGACCTGTTCCACATCCTTGTGCAGGAAAACGCTCTTATGCAGCAGATCGGGCCGGGATCGCCGGTAGGTTTGCTTGGACGCGTCCATAACGGAAAAATAAGCCTTTACCTTCTCCAGCGCCTTATCCGGGTCGATAGACCCGGCGATGGCGATGACAGTCCGGTCAGCTGAGTACTCCGACTGGAAGTGGCTGAGCAGGCCCTCCCGCTGCATCGCCTGAATCGATTCAACCGTTCCCAAGATGGAGCGCCCCAGAGGGCTGAACGGCCACATGGCATCTGCCAACAGGTCATGGACCAACTCGTCAGGAGAGTCCTCATACATCTTGATCTCTTCTAGGATCACACGGCGTTCCCGTTCGATGTCTTCCCATTCAAAGCGAGAATGAAAAAACATATCGGCTAGGACGTCGAGGGCCAGATCGAAATGATCGTCCAAGACTTTGGCGTGGTAGCAGGTGTATTCCTTCGATGTAAAAGCGTTCAGTTGACCGCCGACCGCTTCAAGCACTTCCGCCAGGTCCTTGGCTGTTCGCTTATCTGTACCCTTAAACAGCATGTGTTCGATAAAGTGAGATACGCCCGTCAAGGCGGGCTCTTCGTCTCTCGATCCGGTAGCCACCCAAATGCCCAAGGCCACGGAACGCACATGGGAGATCGGCTCCATCACAACCCTAACTCCGTTCGGCAACACTGTCTTGTGAACCATCTCTTTCCTCCTGAAGGCATCTAAGAAGCCCATTTACAGCGCCATCCCGCCCATAGAAGGGGACGGGAGCTTTCGCTCAAGTACCCCGAAGTGTATCAGCCCGACATCTCGCTGTCAACGGTTCAGCAGTCGCCTCCAAAGGGCGATGAAAAAGACCGGGAGCATTCCCGGTTCACCTCAACTGGTTAAAGCCGTATTCAAAGAGACGCAGGCTGTCGCCGAAACGATCGTCCGAATGCAGCACGACGGCGATCAACTGGCGGTTGTTCTTTGTAGCTGAGGCGACCAGGCAGGCGCCGGCCGCCCGTGTCGTACCCGTTTTTACACCGTCGGCAAAAGGATAGGACCAGAGCAGGGCGTTCGTGTTCTTGATCTCCTTCGGCCAACCTTGCCGGTTTTTCAACGTCGCACGGCGGCTTCTGACGGTAGCGGCAAACTCAGGACGCCGCATCGCTTCACGGGTCACCACAGCCAGATCATAGGCGCTCGACCAGTGGTGCTTGTGGGGCAATCCGTTGGTGTTAAAAAACTGGCTCGATCGTCCGCCTATGATGCGCGATTTGGCCGTCATCCACAGGGTAAAAAACTCCTCGCTGCCGGCGATGTGTTCGGCAATGGCCACGCAGGCGTCATTCCCAGACCGCACCAGCGCGCCAGTGAGCAGATCGCCCAGGGCGACCCGCTCACCGGGAAAGAGGTTAATGCTGGCCTCCCCGGTGCTCCCGGCCTTTTGGCTGATGATGACCTCGTCTTCCAGGTCTCCGAACTCAAATCCCAGCAAGGCCGTCACGATCTTGGTTGTCGAAGCCGGAGGCCGTGGCTGATGCGCCTGCCGCTCAAAGAGAATCCTTCCCGTCTCAGCATCCATGAGTACTGCGGCGTCGGCCGTCACCTGGGGACTGGCGCTGCATAGAGCCGGTCCGCCTAGGAGGAGGAACGGAGACAGGCACAAAAACAGCGCCAGCGTCTTTCCCGCGATTCGACTGGTTCCCCTTGTAAAGGCCAAATTATTTTCCTCCCCGGCATGCAACTGCCGGGTTTATTATTGCACCGCATCACGGTTTTTATGGTTATTGGGCTGGCGCCATCAATTCGGTCATAGTGACTGCCGTCCAACCTTTTTCCTTAATATACTCGAGCAGCGACGGCAACGCCTGGGCTGTCGACGGGGTTGGATGCATCAGCACAAGGGCGCCCGGCCCGATTCCCGCCGTGACGCGCTTCAACCAGTCCTGGGGCGATGGCTTGAGCCAGTCGGCCGAATCGACGGTCCACAAAATAAGCCTATAGCCCTCCTCCTTGGCAATTTTCACCAGCCGCTGGTCATGTTCTCCATAGGGAGGAGCGAACCACCTGGGCGCGTAGCCGGTCAATTTTTCCAGCGCGGCGTGGGTCCGCCGGATCTCTTGGCGGTTGGCGGCATCACCGATCTGTGCAGGATGGGGGTGAGAGTAGCCGTGATTGCCCACCTCATGGCCAGCCTCGTGGACTTTCCTCACATATTCGGGGAACTTGTCGGCGAATCGGCCCGTAAAGAAAAAAGTGGCCTTGGCCTGATGGCGGGAAAGGGAATCGAGCAGCGCCGGGATGAGTTCCTGGCCCCAGTCTACATTGATCGTCAATGCCACCTTGTTCACCAGCGGTCCTCGCCGCACAACACCCTCGACCTCGCCTCGACTCGTCGCCTCGGAAACGTCGCGATTCAGCATGATCACATATTGGGTCATGCCGGCCAGCAGCAGGCAGACCACAGTCAGGGTCAGGAGCACCCGCAAGAACGCCCATGAGATGAAGAGGGTGCGCATGATTCTCCCCCTTTCGCACGGCTCTGATCCCTAGAAATCTATGCCTGGGCCAGGCCGGCGAGAAGGCGAAAACGAGAAAAGCAAACTCGTTGCTGAGTTTGCCTGTTCGCGTCACTTCTCAACATCGTTGCATCGCACAATGGGTTGAGTGATTTCACCGCGGTAATGACCCTCTGCGGGAAGCAAAGGTTCAAGCTCAGAACCGTCTGCGCATCTCGTCAGGCCGGGCGCCGCCAGTCACGGCTGGTTTGTTGGCCTTGAGTACCTCTTTGCGGGAAAGGTTGATCCGTCCCTGCTTGTCGATCTCGACGACCTTGACAGTCACTTCGTCGCCGATCTTGACCACATCCTCCACCTTGGCCACCCGTTCTTCGGCCAGTTGGCTGATGTGGATGAGGCCTTCCTTGCCGGGCAGGACCTCGACAAAGGCGCCGAAGTTCATGATCCGCGTCACCTTGCCCGTGTAGACCTTGCCCACTTCCACGTCGGCAGTGATGCTCTCGATGATGCGGACGGCTTTGTTGGCAGCCTCTGTGTCGGTGGCGGCGATGAAGATGCGGCCATCGTCTTCGATGTCGATCTTGACGCCCGTCTCAGCGATGATCTTGTTGATCACCTTGCCGCCGGGTCCGATGACTTCGCGGATCTTGTCAGGGTCGATGGACATGGTGATGATCCGCGGCGCGTAGGGGGACATCTCAGCAGCCGGTTTGTCAATAACGGCAAGCATCTTGTCCAAGATGAAGAGGCGACCTTTCCGAGCCTGCTGCAGCGCCTGGGTGAGGATTTCCCGGTTAACGCCCTTGATCTTGATGTCCATCTGGAGCGCCGTCACACCGTCGGCAGTGCCGGCTACCTTGAAGTCCATATCGCCGAGATGGTCTTCCATGCCCTGGATGTCAGAGAGGATGGAGAAGTGCTCCCCTTCCTTGATCAGGCCCATGGCGATGCCGGCGACAGGTTTTTTGATCGGCACACCAGCGTTCATGAGAGATAGGGTGGAACCGCAGACGCTGGCCATCGACGTGGAACCATTTGATTCTACCGCCTCAGAGACGAGACGGATGGTATAGGGGAATTCGTCCTCTGACGGAATCACCGGCAGAAGCGCCCGCTCGGCCAGAGCGCCGTGGCCAATCTCCCGGCGGCCCGGTCCCCGCATGGGCCGCGTCTCGCCGACGCTGTAAGGCGGAAAGTTGTAGTGATGCATGTAGCGCTTCGATTCCTCCACCCCGAGACCGTCGAGGATCTGCAGGTCGGCGATAGTGCCGAGGGTGCAGACGTTGAGCACCTGGGTTTGACCACGGGTGAAGAGACCGCTGCCATGCGTACGGGGCAGGATACCGACCTCAACAGAAATGGGCCGGATTTCATCCATCTTCCGCCCGTCAGGCCGCTGCTTGTCGACGGTGATCAGCTTGCGGACAATCTCTTTTTCCATCGTATCGAGAACAGTGCGGATGTCCTTCTCCTCTTCAGGGAAGTGAGGAAGCAGCGCCTCCACCGTCTCCTTCATGACTGCCTGGATATCGGCTTCCCGGGACAGCTTGTCCGGGTTTTGGATGGCGTTGCGCAGCTTGTCACCCACGTATTCGCGTACAGCCTGTTCCAGTTCAGGGTTGATCTGCTTCAGCGGCACTTCCCGCTTCGGCTTGCCGGCGACAGCAACCATCTCTTCCTGGAAAGCGACGATGCGCTGGATCTCCTGATGGCCGAACATGATCGCCTCGATCATATCTTCTTCCGGCACCTCGTTGGCGCCGGCTTCCACCATCATCACGGCGTCCTTCGTCCCGGCCACGACCAGGTGCATATCGCTCTTTTCAGCCTGTTCCATCGTCGGGTTGATCAGCAGCTTTCCGTCGACCCGTCCGACGAGAACGCCGCCGATGGGACCTTCAAAGGGGATATCAGACAGGCTGAGGGCGCAAGAAGCACCGATCATGCCAACAATATCGGGGGGACAGTCCTGGTCCACAGACATGACAGTCGCCACAACCTGGACATCGTTGCGGAAGCCTTTAGGGAACAAAGGGCGGATCGGTCGATCGATCAACCGAGCTGACAAGATGGCCTTTTCAGTGGGACGACCTTCTCGCTTGATAAAACCGCCTGGTATTTTTCCTACAGCGTAGAGACGCTCCTCGTAATCGACGGTCAAGGGAAAAAAGTCGATGCCCGGACGAGGTTCCTTCGAGCCTGTTGCCGTCACCAGCACAACCGTATCGCCGTAACGGGCAAGCACAGAGCCGCCAGCCTGTTTGGCTACCCGTCCTGTTTCGATGGTCAAGGTGCGTCCGGCAATTTCCATGGAGAATACTTGCAAGGAAATATACCCTCCTCTCATAAACATTAAGATATTCGACGTATATGTTAGTATTTCCTTCCATCATGAAAAAAACTCGCCCATACGCAAGAAAGAACGGGTTACCCCGTTCTTTCCATTTTTAGTGACGAAGCCCGAGCTCGGTCACAAGCTTGCGATAACGCTCGATATCGGTTCGCTTCAAATAAGCCAACAGATTCCGGCGCTGACCAACCATCTTCAGCAGGCCTCGGCGGGAGTGATGGTCCTTCTTGTGGGTTTTCAGGTGCCCCGTCAGGTAGTTGATCCGATCCGTGAGGATGGCGATCTGCACTTCCGGAGATCCCGTGTCTTTTTCATGCTGCTTGAACTTGCCGATGATCTCTTGCTTGCGCACACTGTCCAATGCCATCCATGTCACCTCCTTATACATTATTCTCCAAAAGCCAAGAAAGCCGTCGGAGGGTCGGCTATCTGAGCCGATGGAACACAGTCATTTGCCGATGATGGTGATCACCAGACGCCCGGTGGCGATGTCTTTGATGACGAGATCAAAAACCCGACCGGAACGGGCCACAAATCCACGAAAGCGGGTCGCTGTCGGGATATGCCCGGGGATTTCATGCGCTGCAGCTTCGATGTCATTGACGGAGATCCGATCTTGGCGCAGGTCGTACAGGCGCTTGCGGGCATGGTCGGTTACAATCACGCGCTGCATGACTATCTACCACCGATCAGGCGCCGTCGCTTTTGTCATTCAACAAAGTATACAGGGCGTCCTGAAAGGCCAATCGCGCCGGTTCCTCTGCTCCTGCCATCTGGTAGAGCAGCTCCAGCTCGGATTTCAAAGCCAGGAACTCCTCGCTGGCGCAGATATGGGCCACCTCGCCGGCGATAGCACGGAGTCGCTGGTGATGCTCGTCAATCAACGGCAGTCCCATGGGTGCCTCCTTCCCCGGAGTCACAAAAGACATTTTAGCACAGCCAATTTATGAAGTAAAGGCGAGATGATCAGAAAGCTGTCGGAAAAAAGGCGCTTGTTACGCGCGCGCCGACGCGGTTGAATATTTCGGTGTTTAGATTTCTATGATCCGGTTTGCAAAGATATGTTCCTGCTGGGCGTGGAAAAAATGCCGTGTATCTTGGAGGTCCCTGTGAATCTGTTCCACCAGTTGCTCAGGGCTCTGAAAGCGCATCTCGGGACGCATCCTCCGCAGCAGGTGCAGCGTCAATGTCTGCCCATACAGATCGCCTTCAAAATCGATCAAGTGGGCCTCCACCGTCTCAGCCAACCCCGTGCCAAAGGTCGGCTTAACACCGATGTTGACAACCGCCAAAATCCCCTCAGAGAGGCTGACTGAACGCACCCAGGCGGCATAGACCCCCCGGGCAGGCAGGTACTGTTCCGGCGGCAGTTCTATGTTCGCCGTCCGGAAACCGATGTTCCTTCCCCGCTGATCACCGGGGACGACTGGACCGCGCAGGATCGGCATATAACCCAGCAGATCGGCGGCCCGCTCAATGTCGCCCTTCTCCAGGGCAGCCCGTACAGCCGTAGAGCTGACCGGCTCACCAGCGATGGTCACGGCGTCGATCACCCGCACACGGACCCCGAGGCGATGACCCAGTTCCCAGAGCAGCTCAGGCGTACCTTTGCCGCCACGACCGAAACTGTAGTTGAAACCAACCAGAACCAACTCGGCCCGCAGGTCTTGATGGAGCACCTGCTGCACGAATTCCTCCGGAGACAGCTTGGCCAGGTCCGGATTAAAGGGCAAGATGAGAACAATGTCGACACCGAGGCGTCCTAATAGGCCCGCCTTCACATCCATCGGCGTGATCAATTTAGGCGCCGCTTCGGGCCGGATCAACCGCAGGGGATGGGGGTGAAAGGTCGCGACCACGGCCGTTCCTTGGCTGGCCCGCGCCTTTTTCACCATCTCGGTGATCAGTTTCTGATGGCCCAGATGGACGCCGTCAAAATTGCCCAGTGCTACATAAACATCACCGTAGCGAATGTCGAGGGGACCGTTGTACACGATGGTTTTCATGCCCTATACCTACTTCGATCTGGTTTCCAGACGAGTGAACACTTTCCGTGGCTGGCAAAGCCACTGCTCGTCCTTGCGGATCGCTTGCCCCACCGCCAGCAGCTTCTGCCGCCGGTGCATACGGATCCATTGGCCTTCTGACCAGCCATCGCCCTGCAGGTACTGGGCCAACCCTCGGGAGAGGGCTGCCAGCCGGTTTTCTCCGATTTCCAGCGCCGGCAGGTGGGCAAGGGCTTCAAAAGGGGTGACGATTTGTTCCTTCGGCGGTCCCTCCGCCAAGGATTCCAAAGTGAGGCTGTCTCGCAGGGAAAAAAGACCGCTGCGCGTCCGGATCAGCCACCCCATATGACCGCCACAGCCCAAGCGTTGGCCGATGTCATGGCAGAGCGTCCGGATATAAGTCCCTGCCGAACACTCCACATCGATGACGATTTCCTCAGGGGTCGCCGGATCATAGTGCACGATCTCGATCCGGGAAATGCTCACCGGACGGGCAGACCGTTCCACTTCAATCCCTTGGCGAGCATACTCGTACAACCGTTTGCCGCCGACGGACACCGCTGAAACCATCGGCGGCGTCTGTAGGATCTGACCGCGAAAGGGTCGCAACGTCTCCTCCCAGTCATCGCGGGACAAAGCAGGTACGGCGCCGGTCTTTACAATCCGTCCCGAAGCGTCCTGACTGTCCGTGACAGCGCCCAACCGGAGTTGCGTCCGGTAGGCCTTGTCGACACCCGCCACCAGTTCAATGAGGCGCGTCGCTTGTCCGATAGCGATGGGCAGCACACCGGCAGCATCAGGATCGAGCGTTCCCAGATGGCCGATCCGTTTCTCTTTGAGCAAGCGCCGGGCCTTGGCCACCACATCGTGAGAGGTCATACCTGGCGGTTTTAATAGATTAAGAAATCCCTCTAGCTCAAGCGGTTCCAAGTTTCTCCATCACCGCCTGCACGATCTGCGCTTCCGCTTCTTCCATTCGTCCCATAAAGGTGCACCCTGAAGCGCGCCTGTGTCCTCCCCCGCCGAAACGACAGGCGATGGCGTAGACATCGATATCTCCCTTGGAACGAAAACCAACCTTGATCTCACCGGCGCTGACCTCCCGGAAGAGGAGCGCCACCCGAACACCATCAATGGAACGGGGATAATTGATCAGACCGTCGCAATCGTTCGACCCGGCACCGGAGGCTGCTATCGTTTCCCTGGTAACGCAAAGCCAGGCGACAGTGCCGTCTTTGCTCACCTGCAAGGTAGGCAGCACCGCGGACAACAGGCGGAGATAGGCGAGCGGCTTGCGTTCATAGACCTCTTCGCGGATCTCGTTTGCCCTAGCGCCTAGATCCCGCAGTTCTGCCGCCAGCCGCAGCGTATCGGCCGTGGTGTTGGCGTACTGGAAAGAGCCGGTGTCGGTCATCAACGCCGTATACAGGGCTGTCGCCACGTCCGGCGTGATCTTCCACCCGGCCTCCCGGCACAAGGTGTAGATCATCTCTCCACAGGCCGGCGCGGCGGGGTCAAGCCAGTTGACATCGCCAAAGCGGCTATTGCCGATATGATGATCGATATTCACCACAGGGACATTCCCGTCGAGGAACCGGACAGCCTCGCCGATCCGCCCTAGATCGGCGCTATCAAGAACGACGATCACATCCGGCTGAAAGGGCGGCATAGTATTGGCGTGATACAGCCGTGAGAGGTTGGGCAGAAAGCGATATCCCACAGGTGCGGGGTCTTCGCAGAAAGCTACCGTTTCCTTGCCTTCTGCCAGAAGAGCCGACAGCATGGCGCTGACCGAACCAAGGCAATCGCCGTCAGGAACCTTGTGGACGATCAGGAGGATGCGGGACGCTGCCGACAAGTGCACGAGCACCTGCCCCAGATCCCCCTCAGCGGGGGGCTTCTGCATCATCATGGTTCTCCATCTCGGTCAACAGCCGGGCGATCCGGGTTCCCCGCTCGATAGACAGATCAGAGAGGAACACCAGTTCCGGCACATAGCGGACCCGCAGCGACTTCGAAAGTTCCGTGCGCAGAAAACCGGTCGCCTGCTTCAGCGCTGCCTGAGAATTGTCGCGGGCGCTTTCATCTCCCATAACGCTAACATACACTTTGGCATGCCGGCCGTCGCCTGACACCTCGACGGCGGTAATGCTGACAAAGCCCAGGCGAGGGTCTTTCATCTCATCGCGAAGCAGTCTCGCCAGTTCACGTTTGATCTCTTCAGCCATGCGGGCCATCCGATGACCGGCCATGGTCGTCAACTCCTCCACTCGACAGCCTTGGGGAGGGGTCTCCCCCTCCCTGTGCGACGATCAATACTTAGATCACAATGTAGACGAACATAGGTTAATCGATCTTACGCTGTACTTTTTCGATGATAAAGAATTCGAGCGTGTCATGCTCCCGGATGTCATTGAAGTTCTCGATGCCGATGCCGCACTCGTAACCTTCGGCAACTTCCTTAACATCGTCTTTGAAGCGCTTCAGAGAGTCCAACTTGCCTTCATGGATGACGATGCCGTCGCGGATGACACGAACCTCAGCGTTGCGGGTAACCTTGCCGTCGAGGACATAGCAACCGGCGATGGTGCCCGCCTTAGGCACTTTGAAAGTGGCCCGAACCTCGGCGTGGCCCTGAACAACTTCTTTCTCTTCCGGTTCCAGCATGCCCGACATGGCGGCTTTGATGTCCTCGGTGGCGTCGTAAATGACGCGGTAGAGACGGATATCGACCTGTTGCGCTTCCGCCGCTTTCCGGCTGTTGGCGTCAGGACGGACGTTGAAGCCGATGATGATGGCGTTAGATGCCGCTGCCAGCATGACATCGGTCTCGGTAATGGCACCGACGCCGCCATGGACGCAGTTGACACGCACCTCATCAGTAGAGAGCCGCTCCAGGGCGCCTTTCAACGCCTCGACCGAACCCTGTACATCGGCTTTGACGATAACGTTCAGGTCCTTGACCTGGCCTTCTTTGATCTGTTTGAACAGGTCATCGAGGGAGACCTTGGAGGTCCGCTTCTGTTCCTCTTCCTTGCGTTTGTTGACCCGCTCCGAAATGACCTGTTTGGCCAGTTTTTCCTCAGTGACGACGCTGAAGGTATCACCCGCCTGGGGCACGTCGGAAAGACCGAGCACCTCGACAGGCATAGACGGTTCTGCTTTCTTCACCCGGCGCCCTTTGTCATCGATCATGGCGCGAACTTTCCCCACGGCTGTGCCGGCGACGATGACATCGCCGATATTGAGGGTGCCTTTTTGTACGAGGACAGTAGCCACAGGCCCCCGTCCCTTGTCCAGTTGGGCTTCGATGACGGTGCCGCGGGCTGCCCGTTCGGGGTTGGCCTTCAGGTCCTGAACTTCAGCTACCAACAGGATCATCTCGAGCAATTGATCGATATTCTGGCGAGCTTTCGCAGAGACGGGAACGGCGATCGTATCACCGCCCCATTCTTCGACAACGAGTCCGTATTCGGTCAGTTCCTGTTTTACCCGGTCAGGGTTGGCATCAGGCTTGTCGATCTTGTTGATGGCGACAACGATGGGCACACCAGCTGCTTTCGCATGGTTGATGGCTTCCACCGTCTGGGGCATGACGCCGTCATCGGCGGCGACGACCAGAATGGCGATATCGGTCACCTGAGCGCCGCGAGCGCGCATGGCCGTAAAGGCCTCGTGGCCGGGCGTATCAAGGAAGGTGATTTTCTTGCCGTCGATCTCAACCTGATAAGCG
Organism: Heliomicrobium modesticaldum Ice1; assembly: GCF_000019165.1. Lineage (GTDB taxonomy): Bacteria > Bacillota > Desulfitobacteriia > Heliobacteriales > Heliobacteriaceae > Heliomicrobium > Heliomicrobium modesticaldum. The sequence continues at coordinate 2,292,094 of NC_010337.2, read as the reverse complement.
CCGATGTGTTGGGTGATGCCGCCGGCTTCCGAGGCGATGACATTGGTCTCACGGATGGCGTCGAGCAGCGACGTTTTGCCGTGGTCGACATGGCCCATGACTGTGACAACTGGCGGGCGATGAATCAAATTCTCATCAGTTTCTTCCGGTTCCTCGGCGAGGATTTCCTCGGCGGTAACCGATTTTCTGACCTCGACGGTGATGCCCCAATCGGCGGCGAGGATCGAAGCCGTATCAGCGTCGATCTCTTGGTTGATCGTGGCCAATACGCCTAGTTGCATGAGCTTCTTGATGATGTCGGTCACCGTCTTACCCATGGCCTGAGAGAGTTCGAGCACAGTTACCGATTCGTCGATGAGGATATGCTTCGGCGCTTCCGCTTCTATCTGGCGAACATTCTTTTTACCTTTGGACTGGCTGCGCGGGTGGATCAGTTTTGCGCCGGGACGGTCTTCATAACGGTGATCATGTTCTTTGGGCTGCACCTTGTGGTTGGCGTGACGCTGACGGCCGTCTTTTTTCGGCACATCCGTCGTCTCGGGAGGTTTGGGGATAGCCGACTTGGGGATCGGTCGTCCGCCGGGACGACCTTGACCCACCGGCGGACGTCCAGGGCCGCCGAGCCCGCCGGGGCGACCGACGCCGGGGCGAGGACCGGCGAAGCCGGCGCCTTCAGGACGGGGCGGGCGCGGAGCGCCAGGACCGCCGGGACGAGGACCGCCAATGGCGCCTTGCGGACGGGGACCGCCTTGGCCCATGCCGGTGCCGCCAGGACGAGGGCCGCCGAGGCCGCCTTGCGGACGGGGACCGCCTTGACCCATGCTGGTGCCGCCGGGGCGGGGACCGCTGAAGCCGCCTTCGGGACGAGGCGGACGGGAACCGCCTTCGCCGCGCTGGCCTTCCGGACGAGGCGGACGAGAGCCGCCTTCGCCGCGCTGGCCTTCCGGACGAGGCGGACGGGAGCCGCCTTCGCCGCGCTGGCCTTCCGGACGAGGCGGACGGGAACCGCCTTCGCCGCGCTGGCCTTCCGGACGAGGCGGACGGGAGCCGCCTTCGCCGCGCTGGCCTTCCGGACGAGGCGGACGGGAGCCGCCTTCGCCGCGCTGACCTTCCGGACGAGGCGGACGGGAGCCGCCTTCGCCGCGCTGGCCTTCCGGACGAGGCGGACGGGAGCCGCCTTCGCCGCGCTGGCCTTCCGGACGAGGCGGACGGGAGCCGCCTTCGCCGCGCTGGCCTTCCGGACGAGGCGGACGGGAGCCGCCTTCGCCGCGCTGGCCTTCCGGACGAGGCGGACGGGAGCCGCCTTCGCTGCGCTGGCCTTCCGGACGAGGCGGACGGGAGCCGCCTTCGCTGCGCTGGCCTTCCGGACGAGGCGGACGGGAGCCGCCTTCGCTGCGCTGGCCTTCCGGACGGGAACCGCCTTCACCGCGCTGACCTTCCGGACGGGGCGGACGAGAGCCGTCTTCGCCGCGCTGGCCTTCCGAGCGGGGCGGTCTAACGTCTTCATCCCTTTGTTCTTCTGGCCGGATGGGGCCTTCATGACGACGGCTTTCTGCCGGTGTTTTCAGCGCCTCTTCTTTCGGGGCCGTCTTATGTTGCTCTTCACCAGAACGGGCAGAAGCCGTGCCCTTGCCTTTAAACAGCGGCATTATCTTCTCGATATCACCATCTTCAATGGTGCTCAAATTATTCTTCACATCAATACCTAACTCATTGAATTTGGACAAAAGAGTCTTGCTCTCAACACCCAAATCCCGGGCCAATTCAAAAACTCGTTTTTTGACCATTCTGTCACCTCCGCAATATTTGGCCGGATTCGGCTGTGGTTTCGTGTACCGCCTTATGGATTGCTTTGGCAAAACCCTCATCGAGAACAGCCACCAACGTCCGAGGCGAAAGACCGATTGCCTGACCTATGACCTCTTTCTGGCCATAGGTGACCGTCGGGATCCCCAGGTCCCCACACCAGTGGCTGTACTTCTGAACGACACCGGCGGAGGCGTCTTCCGTGAAGAGCAGGAGGAAGACCTTTTGCTTTTTCAGGTTGGCTTCCACCGCGCTGTCTCCAGCGGCGATTTTTCCGGCCCGACGAGCGAGACCGAGCAATCCATGGACCTTGTCCGTAACCATCAAACCTCTCCCATTTGCACTTTCAGGGCGTCCACGACCTCCGGCGATATAGGCAGGCGCAGCGCTTTTTCCAGTCGCTTCGCTTTGATCGCCTTTGTCAAGCAACCTGTATTTGAACAAATATAGGCGCCTCGGCCCGACTTTTTTCCAGTCGGATCGAGAAGAATCGCACCTTCAGGGGTTCGAACGACACGAATCAACGCTTTCTTGTCTCTCATCTCCCCGCAGCCAACACACATCCGTTGGGGTATTTTACGAAGGCGATTCATTTTTTCCCTCCAGAGGTAGGAGCGCCTGGTTTTTTATCATTGGTCAACTCAGGAAAATCCTGAGGAATTTTTGCATCGTCAGCCTCTTCTTCATAACCATCTTCGTATTCTTCTGGATATTCCTCGTAGCAATCGTAGTTGTCATCGTAAGTCCCGTCATAGGCATCATCGTAAGCTTCTTCGTCATAGGCATCATCGTATGCTTCGTTATAATCCTCGCCAACCTGTTCATCAAAATCTTCATATTCGGCATCATAATTTTCATCATGATCGATGAAAGCTGCTTTCGCCGTTTTGACTTGGCTTTCACTCTTGATATCGATTTTCCAGCCTGTCAGTTTGGCGGCCAAGCGGGCGTTTTGCCCTTCCTTCCCGATGGCCAGCGACAGTTGATAGTCAGGCACGACAACGCGAGCCACCTTTTCTTCTTCGATGATATCTACAGAGACCACCTTGGCCGGGCTGAGGGCGTTGGCTACAAACTTGGCCGGGTCGGGATTCCACTTGACGATATCGATTTTCTCGCCCTTGAGCTCATTGACGACGGCTTGCACCCGCATCCCTTTGGGACCAACACAAGCACCGACAGGATCGACATTTTCATCTTTGGAATAGACAGCGATCTTGGAACGGGCGCCAGCTTCCCGAGAAGCGGCTTTTAACTCGACTGTGCCGTCATGGATCTCGGGCACTTCTAACTCAAAAAGCCGTTTCAGCAGTCCGGGATGAGTCCGGGATATCAAGACCTGCGGGCCCTTCGTTGTCTTTTTCACTTCCACAATATACGCCTTGATCCGATCATTGTGTCGATATGTTTCGCCGTTCATCTGTTCCGATGGCGCCAAGAGCGCTTCAACTTTACCTAAATCTACAAATACGTTTTTATTCTCTGTTCGTTGCACGATCCCGGTGACAATATCGCCCTCGCGGTTGGAGAATTCCTCATAGATCATGCCGCGTTCAGCTTCGCGGATCCGTTGGACCACTACCTGTTTAGCTGTCTGGGCGGCGATGCGTCCGAATTCTCGAGGAGTAACCTCTGTCTCAATCACATCGTTAACCTGATAGTTGGGGTCGATCCTTTGCGCGTCTGCTAGTAATACCTCGACGCGGGGATCGGTGAGCTCCTCAACGATCAATTTGCGTGAGTAGACCTTGAACTCGCCCGTTGACCGGTCGATATGAACGCGAACATTCTGCAAGGAGCCGAAGTTTTTCTTGTACGCGGAGATAAGTGCTGCCTCAATGGCTTCGAGCAGTATCTCTTTAGATATCCCCTTCTCCCGTTCCAAATCTTTGAGGGCAGTCAAAAATTCGACATTCATCGGGATGCCTCCTAATTCAGTTGTCAGTTAAAAACCAGGATATAAACGAACAGAGGAAACCTGCGTCAGCGGGATTGCCATTTCCTCGTCATTTTTCCTTATCAAGATAGAAGTTTCATTTTTGCCGGCCAATTCTCCCAGGTGTTCTTTGGCGCCCATCACCGGAGCAAAAGTGGTGATGCGGACGGTCTCTCCCCGAAACCGCTCGTAATCCCGGTCCGATTTCAACGGTCGATCGATCCCGGGTGAAGACACCTCAAGCGAATAGCTATGAGCTACAGGATCCTCCCGGTCAAGGATCTCGTCGATGCGCCGGCTGACTTCTTGGCAGTCTTCCATCTCGATGCCGGCTTCCTTATCGATAAAGATGCGTAAGTACCAGTTCCCTCCTTCCTTCACCCACTCGACATCGATTAGTTCCAACCCCAGTTCCTCCACAATCGGCATTGCCCAGGCGGATACCCGATCTTCTAAACGCACCTTGCCGGACATTATAATCCTCCTTACGGTTCTCTTGCAGTCACAAAGCTGTTTTAGTAGCAGCTTGAGAATTCTCCATAGTTTCACCGGAATAGAAATGATCCATTCTCGTGAGAGCTCGCCGGGATGGGGTTTACAAACGGAAAGAGTGGGCTAGGTACCCACTCCTTCGAAAGCTACAATAACACGCATCGTTGTCGCCAAACGCCTCGTCTGCCAAAGATTCCTTCCCCTGTCGGAAAGGCACTAGCGATAGTATAGCACGGTGTTACTACCAACGCAAGCCCGGTGATATTTTTTAAAGAGGTAACGTCATAAAAAAAATCCTGCCGGAATCATCCGACAGGTTCTTTCACTTTAATACTGGAGCCACCGACCGGGATTGAACCGGTGACCTTATCCTTACCAAGGATACGCTCTACCGACTGAGCTACGGCGGCAAAATGGCGCGCCCGGGAGGATTCGAACCTCCGACCTCTTGATTCGTAGTCAATTACTCTATCCAGCTGAGCTACGGGCGCATGATGGAGCGGAAGACGAGATTCGAACTCGCGACCCTCGCCTTGGCAAGGCGATGCTCTACCACTGAGCTACTTCCGCATTTGGTGCGGTCGAGAGGACTTGAACCTCCACAGCCTTGCGACCACTAGAACCTGAATCTAGCGCGTCTGCCAATTCCGCCACGACCGCACGAGGAATGGGAGATATTGAAAGCGACAATGGTCGGAGCGACACGATTTGAACGTGCGACCTCTACCACCCCAAGGTAGCGCTCTACCAAACTGAGCTACGCCCCGACAAGAAGATAGGCGGCGTTTAAACCGACTACCAAGGAAGACATGGCGGAGTGGGTGGGATTTGAACCCACGCTGGCCTTACGACCACTAACGATTTAGCAAACCGTCCTCTTCAGCCACTTGAGTACCACTCCAGATAGATGGCGGAGCAGACGGGATTCGAACCCGCGATCTCCAGCGTGACAGGCTGGCATGTTAGGCCTCTACACCACTGCTCCATAATTGGTGGGCGATGACAGGATCGAACTGCCGACATCCTGCTTGTAAGGCAGGCGCTCTCCCAGCTGAGCTAATCGCCCAACAATGGTGACCCGTAGGGGATTCGAACCCCTGTTACCGCCGTGAAAGGGCGGTGTCTTAGACCGCTTGACCAACGGGCCAGCATGGTGATCCATGCTGGACTCGAACCAGCGACACCCTGATTAAAAGTCAGGTGCTCTACCAACTGAGCTAATGGATCTAAAAAAAGAGGGGAAATGGCTGGGGTGGCTGGATTCGAACCAACGAATGGCGGAGTCAAAGTCCGCTGCCTTACCGCTTGGCTACACCCCAATGATGGTGGAGGGAGAAGGATTCGAACCTTCGAAGGCAGAGCCGGCAGATTTACAGTCTGCTCCCTTTGGCCACTCGGGAATCCCTCCGTGACGTGGTGCCTCGGGGCGGAATCGAACCACCGACACGAGGATTTTCAGTCCTCTGCTCTACCAACTGAGCTACCGAGGCAGATGGTGGGCGATAACGGAATCGAACCGCTGACCTCTTGCATGTCAAGCAAGCGCTCTAACCATCTGAGCTAATCGCCCAAAATATTTTGGAGGCGGCACCCAGATTCGAACTGGGGAATGAAGGTTTTGCAGACCTTTGCCTTACCACTTGGCTATGCCGCCATGGGGTGGCTGATGGGACTTGAACCCACGAGTGCCGGAGCCACAATCCGGTGCGTTAACCACTTCGCCACAGCCACCATAATGATTTGAATGGAGCGGGTGATGGGAATCGAACCCACGTAGCTAGCTTGGAAGGCTAGTGCTCTACCATTGAGCTACACCCGCATGTGTTGTATGGTCGGAGTGACACGACTTGAACGTGCGGCCTCCTGCTCCCGAAGCAGGCGCTCTACCAAACTGAGCTACACCCCGATAAAATGGCGGAGAGAAAGGGATTCGAACCCTTGAGACAGGTTTTGCCCGCCTACACGATTTCCAATCGTGCGCCTTCGACCAGCTCGGCCATCTCTCCATGCGTCTCTGCCTTATCATATTAGCGATACAAGGCAAATGACCTTACTTATCGTTTGTTTAAGGGTTTGCCCCTTAAAAACCACACAGAGGAATTATATCATACACGATTTCGCGCAAAAGGTCAAGTCCTCGACCGATTCGTACCCGTCGACTGAACGCCTCGCGGCGCGTACATCTCGGGCCGATCTACCAGGTCATCCTCCTGGGGTCTTACCTCTTTCGAGTGGGAAGTCTCATCTTTGGGTCGGTTTCGCGCTTAGATGCTTTCAGCGCTTATCCGCTCCCGACATAGCTACCCAGCGCTGCCGTTGGCACGACAACTGGGACACCAGCGGTCGGTCCACCCCGGTCCTCTCGTACTAGGGGCAGCTCCCGTCAAACTTCCTTCGCCTGCGATGGATAGGGACCGAACTGTCTCACGACGTTCTGAACCCAGCTCACGTACCGCTTTAATGGGCGAACAGCCCAACCCTTGGGACCTACTTCAGCCCCAGGATGCGATGAGCCGACATCGAGGTGCCAAACCTCCCCGTCGATGTGGACTCTTGGGGGAGATAAGCCTGTTATCCCCGAGGTAGCTTTTATCCGTTGAGCGACGGCATTTCCACTCACATACCGCCGGATCACTAAGCCCGACTTTCGTCCCTGCTCGACTTGTCTGTCTCGCAGTCAAGCTCCCTTATGCCTTTGCACTCTTTAGACTGATTTCCAACCAGTCTGAGGGAACCTTTGGGCGCCTCCGTTACCTTTTAGGAGGCGACCGCCCCAGTCAAACTGCCCACCTGACACGGTCCCTGCGCCCGCTTCAGGGCGCCAGGTTAGAACTTCAGTGCATTCAGAGTGGTATCCCACCGTCGACTCCACCAAACCTGGCGGCCTGGCTTCCACGTCTCCCACCTATCCTGTACAAAACACACCAAAATCCAATGTCAGGCTACAGTAAAGCTCTACGGGGTCTTTCTGTCCTATCGCAGGTAACCCGCTTCTTCACGGGTAGATCAATTTCGCCGAGTCCCTCGTTGAGACAGTGCCCAGATCGTTACGCCTTTCGTGCGGGTCGGAACTTACCCGACAAGGAATTTCGCTACCTTAGGACCGTTATAGTTACGGCCGCCGTTTACTGGGGCTTCGGTTCAAAGCGTTAACCTCTCCCCTTAACCTTCCAGCACCGGGCAGGCGTCAGCCCCTATACGTCACCTTGCGGTTTGGCAGGGACCTGTGTGTTTTGCTAAACAGTCGCCTGGGCCTCTTCACTGCGACTCCCTCGATGCTATGATGTCATAGCTCGCCGGAGTACCCCTTCTCCCGAAGTTACGGGGTCATTTTGCCGAGTTCCTTAACGAGGGTTTGCTCGCGCGCCTGAGGATTCTCTCCTCGCCTACCTGTGTCGGTTTGCGGTACGGGCACGTTGTCTCTCCCTAGAGGCTTTTCTTGGCAGTCTGGAATCAGTGACTTCGCTACTAAGGTTCGCTCCCCGTCAGACCTTCGCGTTGATGAGCGACGGATTTGCCTATCGCTCCGCTACCGTCTTTGGCCATGCTCGACCGGCGGCATGGTTCACCTATCCTCCTGCGTCCCCCCATCGGTCAAACGATCCAACGTGGTACAGGAATCTCCACCTGTTGTCCATCACCTACGCCTTTCGGCCTCGGCTTAGGTCCCGACTTACCCTGGGCGGACGAGCCTTCCCCAGGAAACCTTAGGCTTGCGGCGGGCAGGATTCTCACCTGCCTTTTCGCGTACTCATACCGGCATTCTCACTTCCTTGCGCTCCACCCAGCCTTCCGGCTGAACTTCTACGCCCAAGGAACGCTCCCCTACCCAAGACTTACGTCTTGCCGAAGCTTCGGCGGCCTGTTTAGCCCCGTGTCATTTTCCGCGCAGCGTCACTCGACCAGTGAGCTATTACGCACTCTTTCAATGATGGCTGCTTCTAAGCCAACATCCTGGTTGTCTGGGCAACGCCACATCGTTTTCCACTTAACAGGCACTTGGGGGCCTTAGCTGTCGGTCTGGGCTGTTTCCCTCTTGACGACGGATCTTAGCACTCGCCGTCTGACTCCCGGGCATAAATGCGGGCATTCTGAGTTTGACAGGGTTCGGTAACCGGTGAAGGCCCCTAGCCCTATCAGCGCTTTACCTCCCGCATTCTTGTATCCCGAGGCTAGCCCTAAAGCTATTTCGGGGAGAACCAGCTATCTCCGGGTTCGATTGGAATTTCTCCCCTACCCACACCTCATCCGCCGACTTTTCAACGTCGGTCGGTTCGGGCCTCCACGAAGTTTTACCTCCGCTTCACCCTGGACATGGGTAGATCACCCGGTTTCGGGTCTGCAGCCACGAACTATGCGCCCTGTTCAGACTCGCTTTCGCTTCGGCTTCGGCTTTTCGCCTTAACCTTGCTCGTGACCGCAACTCGCCGGTTCATTCTACAAAAGGCACGCCATCACGGTTAAACCGCTCTGACTGCTTGTAAGCATACGGTTTCAGGTTCTCTTTCACTCCCCTTCCGGGGTGCTTTTCACCTTTCCCTCACGGTACTTGTGCACTATCGGTCGCTGAGGAGTATTTAGCCTTGGAGGGTGGTCCCCCCGGATTCCCACGGGATTTCACGTGCCCCGCGGTACTTGGGATCCCTTCTATCCTTCTTGCCTTTTCGCCTACAGGGGTGTTACCTGCTGTGCCGGGCCTTTCCAGACCGCTTCGACTAAGACAATTGGGACATAGTGAAGGTCCCGCAACCCCGCCTCCGAAGAGGCGGTTTAGGCTCTTCCCCTTTCGCTCGCCGCTACTGAGGGAATCTCGGTTGATTTCTTTTCCTCCGGGTACTGAGATGTTTCAGTTCCCCGGGTTGGCCTCCCACGCCTATCGATTCAGCGGGGGATACTTGGATATGACTCCAAGTGGGTTGCCCCATTCGGGTATCCACGGATCGAGGCCTGCTTGCGGCTCCCCGTGGCTTTTCGCAGCTGTCCGCACCCTTCTTCGCCTCTCAGCGCCTAGGCATCCGCCGTATGCCCTTACTAACTTGACCTTATAATCGATTATTGTCGTAGCAACCTATCCGTCGCTCGTTAAAACCTCTTGTCTGGATCACGCTATCTAAACGTCTCGTATAGACGAGCCCCTAGAAGCATGACCATCCAAAAAAGTCTGTAAAACGACGGCATCGATCACTTCGACCATAACCGCTTGCGCTTTACTTATCCTCTGTGCAGTTTTCAAGGAGCAAAGGGCGCCACCGTAAAGGTGGCAGGAAAGATTTATTGGTATGGTGGAGCTAAGCGGGATCGAACCGCTGACCTCTTGAATGCCATTCAAGCGCTCTCCCAGCTGAGCTATAGCCCCATGT